>CAUJKL010000539.1 GCA_963204995.1 Planctomycetota bacterium
ACTCTTCGACAACATCTTTTATGTCGTGCCGCAAGTGCAGGACGAAGTCGAGCTGGTTTATATCGGCAGCGACAAGCAGGATGATCCCGCAGGCTTACAGTACTACTTGCACCTCGCGTTGAGCGAGACTCCGCAACGCACGGTGCGTGTGACGATGCAGCAGGCCGACGAACCGCTCACTTCGCTAACCGAGACAACGCGGCTCGCGGTGCTGACGTCGCCGCTGACGGCAGCCGGATTCGAGCAACTCAAGGCGTACGTGCAAACTGGTGGTTCGGCCTTGCTCGTGCCGACGAATGCTGAAGCGGCAACTACTCTCGCCGCCAATTTTGACGAGATCGACTATATCCCCAGCGAACCCGGTTCGCGCGATGGCGACTATCGCATGCTCGTTGACATCGATTTCTCGCACGCCTTATTCAAACCCTTTGCCACGCCGCGATACTCCGACTTCACCAAGATCCATTTCTGGAATCACCAGCGTTTTCAATTCGTTGGCGAACACACGGCACAGGTGTTAGCGAACTTCGACAATGGCGATCCCGCCTTTTGGCAGTACACGATCGGCGATGGGAAACTGTACGTATTGGCCAGCGGTTGGCACCCGGACGACAGCCAGCTCGCACTGTCGACGAAATTCGTTCCGCTGCTGAATACGATATTGGATCAGGCCGCGGGCAGTCCCGTCGAGATGCCCTCGTTCGTCGTCGGCGACGCAGTTCCCATGCCTGCTGATACCAAGACCTATTCGGTCGGGAAACCCGATGGCACACGCGCAGAGTTGGACGACGAAGAGCACTGGTTTCGCGAGACGGACCAACCGGGAATCTACGAAATCCAAGGCGGCACGGTCCCCGTTCGGTTTGCCGTGAATCTTATGTCCCGCGAGACGGATACCGCGATGATGGACATCGAGCAACTTACGGAACTTGGTGTTCAACTTGGCGAACACCTCACCCGCGACGAGGAATCCGATCGGCAACGGCAACTGCGCGACATCGAACTCGAATCGCAGCAGCAACTTTGGCGTTGGCTGATCGTCGTTGTATTGGGAGTATTAGGTCTCGAAACTTGGTTGGCCGGACGTGGGTCGCGGACTCGTACACGCTCTGTAGGAGAACTCGGATGATTGAACGCCGTTTGCTTCGTCAGCTGGAAAGGGCTGCGGGTCGCTTCCGCCATCTGCGCGTCATCGTAAGTTGGGCGGTCGTGTGGACGCTGGCTGCGATCACCGCCGCGATCGTTTTGGCGATGAACCAAAGCATCGGTTGGTATTCGCCTCTGGCCGGTCCGATCATCGGAGGGGCGGCGCTGCTGGTCGCGTTGGTTGCCGGGATCATGGCCTTGCGAACCGCGCGGGACTATCGCTGGGTGGCGCAGCGGGTTGAAGATGCTTACCCCGAACTGCGCGCTGCCTTGCTGGCCGCCGTCGCTCAAGAGCCGGCCTTGGAGAACGGCCGCTTCAGCTACCTGCAATCGACCGTCATTCAAGACACGTTGCACCACTCTTACGCGTACACTTGGAAACGCGTTGTTCCCTGGTCGCGGTTATTCACGGCTCACGTAGCTCATGGAATCGCGTTCTTGGTGTTTGTCGGTTCCGTGCTTCTGCTTAATCAGAAAGCCCATCCGCCGCTGGCACTTGTGGCCGAACAGTCGGACGCACCAGTTGTCACCGGGGCCGTAGCTTTCGACGTAACGATCGAGCCGGGAGATACCGAGGTGGAACGCGGCACCGGATTGTTGGTCCTGGCTCGTTTTCAGGAGGCGACGCCACTGGAAGCGACGCTCGTCTACGAGGTCGCCGGCGAGACGATCCGTCTGCCGATGACAAAGCCGCTAAAAGATGCCGTCTTCGGCGGCCGAGTGCCTGAAGTCAACGCGCCGCTGTCATATCATGTCGAGTACGCGGACAAATCGAGTGATACATTCAAGGTCACAGTCTTCGAGTATCCGACGCTGGTTCGCTCCGACGCCAAGCTGACTTTCCCCAACTACACATCGCTCGAAGAACGCTTGATCCAAGACGTTCGACGAGTCTCGGCGGTCGTTGGGACGCAGCTGGAATTGCTGTGCTATTTGAACAAGCCAGTCGCCTCCGCTCGTCTGGTCGCCAAGGATGGCGAATCGATCGAGTTGCAAATGGCGAACGAAGCCGAATCGATGTACTCGACGTCGATCGTATTAACCGAGTCGAAACGTTTCGAGCTAGAACTTGTCGATGCCGACGGACGGAAGAACAAGCAGCCGCCGACGATCGCCATCAACGTGCTGCCGAACAAACCGCCGGACTTGAAACTCGTGCAGCCCTCGCGCGACACGCGTGTCTCGCCGATTGAAGAATTGGATTTGAAAGCCAATGTCTGGGACGACTTTGGAGTGACTCGCTTCGGGTTTGCGTATTCGCTGGGTGCCATCGAACCTTTGGACGTGCTGCTGGGCGAGTCGGCTCCCGCGAAACAGCGTACGGTGATGGAGCATCTCGTGGCCTTCGAGGAACTCGATGCCGAGCCTGACCAATTGCTGTCGTATCACTTTTGGGCCGAGGATACGGGGCCCGATGGGGAAGTTCGTCGCGTTTCCAGCGACATGTACTTTGCGGAAGTCCGGCACTTCGAGGAGATCTTCCGCGATGGGCCGTCGCCTCCGGGTGGAGAATCTCAGGAGCCGCAGCCCAGCGAGGCAGCAAAAAAAGCGGAGGAAATGGCGGAACTCCAAAAACAGATCATCAACGGCACTTGGAAAGTCATCCGTCGCGAGACCAACGATTCACCGAGTAGCAAATTTGCCGAGGACACCAAGCTGCTGGCCGAATCGCAAGCGGATGCGATGGCTCAAGTCGAAGAATTGGCGGCGGAACTTAGCGACCCGCAATCACAACAGCATGTGAAAGAGGTGCTGCGGCACATGGCCGAGGCGTTGAAGTTACTTTCCAAATCGAACGAAGACGCTCACATCCCGTCGCTTCGTCCGGCACTGACCTCGGAGCAAGCCGCTTATCAGGCCTTACTGAAACTTCGCGCTCGCGAACATGAAGTTACTCGCTCGCAGCAGAGCCAGAGTTCCAGCAGCAGTAGCAGCAGTTCCTCCGCGCGCCAGCAGGAACAGCTGCAGCAGCTGGAGCTCGATAGTGAAAAGAATCGCTATGAGACAGAAAAGGCCGCGCGTTCCCTGCAAGAGCAAGCGGATCGCGAGAACCGGCAGGTGCTGAATCGACTTGGCGAACTCGCCCGTCGCCAGAGCGATCTGAACGAACGGTTGAAGGAAATGCAATCGTCGCTCGAAGAAGCGGCCACGGAGGAAGAACGCGAAGAGATATTGCGTCAGCTAAAGCGATTGCAAGAAGAGCAGCAGCAGGTGTTGCGAGACACCGAAGAGCTGCAAGAGCGAATGGAACGTCCCGAGAATCAGGAGCAAATGGCCGAGGCTCGCGACCAGTTGGAACAGACCAGGGAGAACGTCCGACAAGCCTCCGAGGCGTTGGAAGAGGGGCGAGTATCCAAGGCGTTGGCGTCTGCGACGCGAGCTGAGAATGACCTCGATGAGCTACGCGACGAGTTCCGCAAGCGAGCGTCAGGCCGTTTTAACGAAGAGATGCGCGAGATGCGCAACGAGGCTCGCGAACTTGATGAAGCCGAGGCGCAGTTGTCCGATCGGTTGACAAATCTGAATGATCCCAAGAATCGCCCTACTTCGCTGCGAGAAAGCGGAGAGCGCGAGGAACTCGTCGACAAACTGGGACAACAAACCGAGCGAACGAAGCAATTGCTGGAGAAGATGCAAGACACGGTCATGGAAGCCGAGGAGTCAGAGCCCTTGCTCGCCGATCAGTTGTACGACGCGGCTCGCCAGGCGCGGCAGCAAGAACTTGATTCCACGTTGAATACGGCTCGACGCATGTTGGAATATGGGTTTGTCGATGATGCCAAACGAGAAGAAGCCCAAGCCAGGCAAGGCATCAGCGATTTGCGAGAGGGCATCGAGCGAGCGGCCGATAGCGTGCTCGGCGACGAGACCGAGGCTTTGCGTCGCGCCCGCGAAGCATTAGAAGAGTTGAGCAATCAGCTGGCCGGCGAATTGTCGCGTCAGAACCCGCAGGCAGCGAGTGAACAGCCGCAGGACGAAAGTCCTCGCGGCGAGCCAAGTGAAGGAGTCGAACCGTCCGGTGAACCGCAGCAACCCGCCGAAGAACCTTCGCCGTCACGCAATCCATCGGAACAACCGAGCCCGCCCTCAGGTGAGCAACCTGGGCAATCGCCATCGCAGGGTGAGCCTGCGGACAATCCGTCACAACAACCAAGCCAGCCGAACGGGCAACAGCCGCCGAGCGACTCGCCACCGTCGGGGCAACCTGGATCACCAGGCAACCAGCCGGGCCAGTCGCCGAGTAGCGAAGGCCAGCCGAGCGAAGCAGGTCAGCCCGGTCAACCACAATCTTCGTCGAACGCCCCGGGGCAGCCATCACAATCTGGCCAGCCACAGTCGCCCAGCGGTTCGCAACAACCGAACTCAGGCGGCAGTCGCGGTGGCTTCGAGCGTGCGTTTCAAACGGAAACGGGCGGTCCCAACAACATATCGCCCATCGGTGGCGATGACTTCGTCGAGTGGTCGGATCGTTTGCGGGATGTCGAAGAGATGCTGGATGATCCTGATCTGCGTGCCGAAGCCGCCAGAATCCGCGATCGCGCCCGCGGCTTTCGTATCGAGCTGAAACGCCATTCGAAGGAACCGAGTTGGGACTTAGTGGAACTGCAAGTTGCCAAGCCTTTGGCCGAACTTCGCGACCGCATCGAAGAGGAACTGCTGCGCCGCACCTCGGACGAAGCGGCAATCCCCTTGGATCGCGATCCGGTCCCCTCGCGTTTCACTGAACAAGTCCGCAAGTACTACGAACGATTGGGAAGCGGCAAATGACTCTCGCGACTCTGATCTGGGGTACGCCGACGTGGTTGATTCCCGCCTGTGTGATGGCCGTCGCCGTGTTGTCGTTGGTGGTGTGGTCTTACTGGCGAGCCGCGATCAAGCCTTCGCCGAAACTGGTGGCGGCGTGCTTTAAGATCGCGGCGATCGTGGCGTTGGCAGCATGTCTGCTGGAGCCGCTTTTTAGCGGCATGCGGCCTCGTCCCGGCGCGAATCTGTTTGTGCTGATTGCCGATGACAGCCGCAGCCTGCTGATCCGCGACGCGCATGACCGCGACACACGTGGCGACGCGCTGAAGCGACAACTGACAAGCGAGTCGTCGTGGCAAACCCGATTGGCGACAGACTTCGACTTGCGGCGTTATGCCTTCGATCGCCGGGTGCATCCGGTGGACGATTTCGAGGCGCTTAGTTTCGAGGGGTCGGGATCGGTCATGTTTTCGTCGCTGTCGCACGTGGCGAAGCGACTTCACGGTCGCCCGAACGCGGGCATGTTGCTATTCACGGACGGGCATTCCACAGACGAACTGACTCAGCTGGCAGCCGTCGAAGAGTTGCCGCCGATTTATCCCGTCGTTGTGGGCGGCGCGGATGAACTGCGAGATATCCGTATCATCCAGGTCGCCGTCTCGCAAACCAATTTCGAAGCCGCTCCGGTGACGGTCGCGACAGAGGTTGGCGTTACCGGTATCAAGGACGAATCGATCATCATCCAGCTGCTTGACGAAGAAGACAAGGAGTTGCAACGCACAACCGTAAGATGTTCGGCGGGCGACAAGTCGCTGGCGCATCGCTTCTTGTTCCGACCGACCTTGCCAGGTATTAGCTTCTATAAAGTCCGCGCGTTTGCTGAAGCGGATGAAAAGAAGCTCGCGACACCGGAGCGAATCAACGAAGCAACTTTCGAGAATAATGTCCGCTGGGCGGTCGTCGATCGGGGTGGCGGCCCGTACCGAGTGTTGTATGTGACGGGACGGCCGAATTGGGAATTCAAGTTCCTTCGTCGCGCACTTCAAGAAGACGACGAGGTCGATCTCGTTGGGCTCGTCCGCATCGCTAAGAAGGAGCCGAAGTTCACGTTTCGCGGCCGAACTGGCGAAACGACCAACCCGCTGTTTCGCGGCTTCGGCAACCAGGGGGATGAAGAGGCGGAGAAGTATGATCAGGCGGTGTTGCTTCGCATTGGGACCGAGGACGCGGAGGAATTGCGAGACGGGTTTCCACAAGCTTCCGAAGAGTTGTTCCGCTATCACGCCATCATTCTGGACGATATTGACGCCGCGAATTTCACGCAAGACCAGATGTCGTTGATTCAAGAGTTCGTCAGCCAGCGCGGGGGCGGATTCCTGATGCTCGGCGGTCGCGAGTCCTTCGCAGGAGGCGAGTACGCCCGCACGCCCATCGGCGAGTTGCTGCCGGTTTACGTCGATGCCGCGACGACCGAGCCGACGGAGAATTACAAATTGTTGCTGACGCGCGAAGGCTGGCTCCAGCCGTGGGTGCGCGTTCGCGAGACCGAACCGGCGGAACACAAACGGCTGGACGAGATGCCTGGATTCAAGACCGTCAATCGCGTGCGAAGTATCAAGCCTGGAGCCAGCGTGCTGGCACATGTGCAAGGACCGGGCGATGAATCTTACCCAGCCTTGGTGGTGCAGCGATTCGGGAAGGGGCGAGCCGCGGCCTCGCTGATCGGGGATATGTGGCGCTGGAACCTGCGTCGAGCGGAAGCTGGCGAGAGCGACTTGGAGAAGTCGTGGCGACAAACCATTCGCTGGTTGGTTGCTGACGTGCCAGGCCGTGTCGGCATCGAGACGCGTCACGATACCGCCGACCCGTCCGCGCCGACTGAATTGATCGTGACCGTTCGCGATGAGAAGTACCGCTCGCTCGATAATGCCACGGTCGAGGTGAAGGTGATGACGCCAGCGGGAACGGAAGTCATGTTGCCGGCCGAGCCGAGTGCCGACAAGGCGGGTACTTACATCGCGGTGTTTTCCTCTCGCATGACAGGCCCGCACCATGCCGAAGTTGTCGTCACGGCTGAAGATGGCAGCGAGATCGGGCGTCGTGAAGCGGGTTGGGTTTCCGAGCCAGCGACCGAAGAGTTTCAGAGACTCACTCCCGACCGTGCGTTACTAGAAAGTCTGGCCGCAAAGACCGGTGGCGAGGTGATCGAGTTGGATCGCCTCGACGCGTTCGTCGACAGCTTACCCAACCGCAAGATTCCGATTACCGAACCGTGGGTGTATCCGCTGTGGCATCAGTGGACCGTGTTCGCTTTCGCGATCGGTTGCCTCGTAGGCGAGTGGGGGCTCAGGCGTTGGAACGGATTACCTTGAGAAACGAAATGGTTCGACTAACGGCATGAACACGGCACTGCTACTCGCGACTCTCTTGCTCCTCGGCTCTGACGTTCCAGATCGTCAGACAGTGATCGCGGTTGTTGGCGCTCCCGGAACCGACGAGTATGGCAGTCAGTTCCTCGAATGGTCGGGGCGTTGGCAAGCTGCCGCAAAGCAAGCCGACGCGGAGTTTGTTTCCATCGGAACGGACGAGGGTGGCGACGTCTCGGATCACGAGAGACTTCAACGGCAACTTGAGCAGGCGGTCAGTGAGTCGACAGAGCCGCTGTGGTTGGTCTTGATCGGTCACGGCACGTTCGACGGGAAGGTGGCGAAGTTCAACTTGCGCGGAATCGATGTTACGGCGGCAGAGCTGAGTGAGTGGCTGAAGAGAATGAATCGCCCCGTGGCGGTCATCAATTGTGCTTCGTCGAGCGGACCCTTCGTCAACGCGCTAGCGGGCGACAATCGCGTCGTTGTGACATCCACCAAGAGCGGCTTTGAACAGAACTTTTCTCGCTTCGGCGATTTCATGTCGCGAGCGATCGCTGATACTGCCTTCGATCTCGACAAGGACGAACAGACGTCGCTGCTCGAAGCTTTCATCGCCGCATCGAGCCGCGTCGAAGAGTTTTACAAGCAAGAAGGCCGGCTCGCGACGGAACATGCCCTGCTCGACGACAACGGCGACGGGCGCGGTACGCCGGCGGATTGGTTCCGCGGCGTGCGAGCCACGAAAGCCGCGAAGGATGGTGCCGTCGACGGCCAACTAGCGAATCGCATTTGCTTGGTACGAAGTGAACAAGAAAGCAAGTTGTCTGCAGAACACCGGGCGGAAAGAGACTCGCTAACCGTCAAGATCGAATCGCTTCGCTTACGAAAGGCTGCCATGCCAGAAGACGTCTACTACTCCGATCTCGAATCGTTAATGGTCGCCCTTGCGAGGCTTTACGAATCTGCTGAAGCCGCGAACGCACCAGCAGACGCAGCGGCACCATAGCATCGCCTGTGCGACGCAGTTTGGCATCGACGGGGCCGCGGAGAGGTTGTGAAAAAATCGTGGGATAGGCTTCCAGCCTGTCATTTTCCCCGTATTTCTGAAAGGCTAGAAGCCTATCCCACCCAATAAAATCACAGCCGCGGAGGAATTCACTCTCTGGAAACGGTGTCGCTGAGCCTGGGGGGAACCGAATCGCGAGGCGGTTTTGTCTCCGTATCATCCAATACCCCCTAACCGGCCCGTCCTTCGCAGTCGCGCCAGGCCGCTTTTTTTAACGGGACTGGTCGACTACAATCTTGGCCCAGCGGTGGTCACGGAAGCTCCCACCTAATTGCTTCATCGGATCACCACGGACGAGTTCGTCTGAGCTGCTCGGGGCACCCGCCAGACTTGGCTAAGTCTTGTTCAGATATTGCCGCACCATTGAAAAGGATTGAGGTCTGTATGTCTCGAAAAGCGCTGGTTTCTTTACTACTGTCGATTACGCTGGTGGCGATGATTTGCGAAACGGCATCTGCAGTTCCCCGCTGGCGGAGATCGAAAAACTATTATTACTCCACCTACTCCAGCGGTTTCACCCAAGTGGCCGCCAAGTCCGACGATGAAACCGCCAATTACCGCAAGTTGGAAGTTTACTGCGATTACGAGGCCGCCCAGGAAGAAGAAGTCGCTTTTGTCGACAAGATCCGCGTCTCGATGAACGTCTGGGACCAAGCGATCTTAGATGCGGACGAGCCACTCATCGCAGTGGTCAAGATCACGGATACGAGCAATTACGAAACGAGTCACGTTCGCCGCGTTCCGGTAACGCTGAGCGACGTGGCCGATAAGCAATACAAGCTTGGCACCTTCGAGCTATCGAACGCTGCGGATGAAGAGGCAATCATCAAACCGGCCACCGTGTACCAGTTGTTTATCACGCTGCATCGCGAGTCGGAAGAATACGGCGAGGCATCGGCCTGGGGCCGGTTGCCTGGCCCGTATTACGTTGTGACTTCCGGCGAGTCGGAACTCGATCGAGCGCGCCACCGAATCGTCATGCGGACTTTTCGTGAGTGGTACTGCACGGAACGCGGATGGTCTCGAAATGCGACCTATCCAATGGATTGCCACGCCTATTACCGCTGGGCGGCGGGGCCTTGCACGGTGGGCTCGAGTAACGGCTGGGCGAACCTCGGCGCGCTCTTCGCTACCTATCACAGCGGCGGGCACAT
>CAUJKL010000540.1 GCA_963204995.1 Planctomycetota bacterium
CGTTTTCTGACGCTGCAGAAGCTGGCCGCGTTTCATCGCAGACACCTCGCCGCACAAAAGCGTACTGCCGCCCGCGACGTGGCTCTGCCAGGATTCAACTCGCCGCAGGCCAGTTCCGAATACCTGGCGATGCAGCTGCTCGGCGAAGCGACTTCACCCAGCCAGGCCTTGATTCGTGAGGAAATGAAGGGTCAGCTGATGACGGTGCTGGACGAGATGAATCCGATCGATCGCGAGATTCTTTGTCTACGTCACTTCGAGCAATTGACGAACATCGAAGCGGCGGCCGTACTCGAATTGAACCCGTCGGCAGCCAGTTCACGTTACGTGCGTGCCTTGGCACACTTGAAGGAAGCGTTGAGCCACCTCCCGGGCTTCCTGGACGAGATCTAATCGATGGACGAGTTGCGGCAACATCCGATCGACCAGCTTGCCGAAGCGTTTCTCGAACGCTACCGGCGCGGCGAGCGTCCGTCGCTCGAAGCGTTCATCGCGGAGCACCCCGCACACGCAGCCGAAATCCGGGAGTTGTTCCCCGCGCTCTTGGCGATCGAGCGGTTGGCACCGAGTGGTTCCGAATCGGTGCGACACTTCGTGCAACCACAACCAGAGCGGCTGGGCGATTACCAGATCATTCGCGAGCTTGGGCGAGGCGGAATGGGCATCGTCTATGAAGCGGAACACCAGCCGCTCGGTCGTCAGGTGGCTTTGAAGGTCTTACCGACTTTCGCGGCCGAGAAGCCAACCGTGCTGCAGCGTTTCACACGTGAAGCAAAGGCCGCCGGGCACTTGCATCATACAAACATCGTTCCTGTCTTTGATGTTGGCCAATGCGATGGCCTGCATTACTACTCGATGCAATTCATCAAAGGACAAAGCCTCGCGGAAGTGATCGGCCAGTTGCGTTTGCTGAAGGCAAACGATTCGCGAAACATCCCGACCTCATTGGCATCGCACGCACCCTCGCAGGCTCCGGCCGCCGAAGTGGCCGTGACATTAGTCCATGACGAGATTCGGCGAACCGAAGCGAGCGGTGCAGAACCGCCACCACCATTGGACGAGGCGACTCGCACCTCGGTCGGCGAATCCACGGTTACCAGCCATGTCAACCTCAGCGGCTCTCGGCATGGAGAAGTTCGCTATTGGCGAAACGTTGCACGGATCGGTGTGCAACTTGCGGACGCATTACAGTTTGCCCACGAGCAGGGAATCGTTCACCGCGACGTGAAGCCATCGAACATCTTGCTTGATCTAACGGGAACTGCTTGGGTCACGGACTTTGGTTTAGCCCACACCGGTGATCATGACCTGACCGGCAGCGGAGCGGTGCTGGGAACGCTCCGCTACATGGCACCCGAACAACTGCGAGGCTGGGCGGACCCTCGCACGGACGTGTATGGACTCGGACTCACGATCTATGAACTGATTACGTTACGTCCGGCCTTGGACGCCGAAGACAAAGCCGAGTTAGTGAAACAAATCGGCGATCGCGAGCCTGCGAAGCCGCGTCAGATCGATCGATCGATTCCACAAGACCTCGAGACAATCGTGCTCAAGGCGATCGAAAAGGAACCCGGTCGACGTTATCAATCGGCCGCCGAGTTATCGGAGGATCTCGGTAGGTTCTTGGACTTGAAGCCTATTCTCGCCAGGCCGACATCGACCATTGGGCACTTATCGCGATGGTGCCACAGGAATCCGCAGACCGCTGCGTTAGCGATGTCGGTCGGTGTGTTGTTAGTCGTAATGACGATCGGAGCGTCGACCGCTGCGGTTTGGCTGGCCCGGCAGGCACACGTGCTGCGTGAACAAACGCACGAACTGGCAGCGGAAAAACAAGACGCACTTCTACGCCTCTTTCACGCGACGCGCAATGAAGCTCGGGCGGCACGCAACAGTCCGGGCTCCGGTCGTCGGCTGATGACGCTGGACGCAGTTCAGCGCGCGGCCAAGTTGCTGCCGGAAGTGTCTCATGCGGCGGCAGACGTACTCGAACTTCGGCAACTCGCCGCTGCCGCGTTGACATTCGCGGATTTCAAGGAGGAATCCTCGATCGAGACCGGGCCGGCGATGCAAGTTGAATTGAATACCGATCTGACGTTGATCGCGCACGCCGTCGATGCGGACTCGGTCACGGTGCGGCAAGTGGTTGGCAACGTGGAACGCGCACGCCTGGAAGGGCCAGGAAAGCCGCCCACTACCTTCTCCTTCAGCCCCAACGGCAAATATCTCGCGGTTGGTTATTCGAATGCGGAACAGGGCGAACGTGAAGCCATTATCCGCGTTTGGGATTGGGAGCAGGCCAAGGTTGTCATCGAAACCAAGGGTTATCAATACGGGATCGGTTTCGCTCCCGACTCCCGCTCGATCGCCATTCCACAACTCAAACACAGCGTCGGAGTTTACGATCTGGATACTGGGCTGCAACGCTACGTACTGCAGACAGCGGGCGATCCTCCCTATCCGCAGTTTCGACCAACGGGCGAGACGCTGGTCGTCGCCAACCAACGGACGAATTTGGTGCAATGCTTCGATGCGAGAAGCGGCGAGCCGACAGAGGACTTGCGGCTGCCGATCGCACCAGAAGGCATCCGCTGGAGTCCCGATGGACGTTACTTGGCGTATGGTGCCGCAGACAGTAGCGTCGGCCTGTGGGATGTCGATTCGCAACAACATGCGGGCAATCTAGTCGGCCATCGTTCTTCCGCTTGGCCGCAGGAGTTCGCACCAGATAGCCGCACGCTGATGACGCGCAGCTGGGATGATCGAATGATCTTGTGGGATGTCGCGAGTTGCAGGCCGTTGGCCGCCATTCCTGGCAATGGGGTGCGTTGGTCGAGTGCAGGGCGACACGTGGCGGTCCATGAAAAGGGAAAACGCACAGTCATCTATCGAGTCTTCTTACCGGAGGAGTATCATCAGACGCG
>CAUJKL010000541.1 GCA_963204995.1 Planctomycetota bacterium
GGGCGGAACGTCGCAGCCGAATCTGAACACGTTGGTGGAAACTCTACGTTTTACGGCACGTGATACCGGCATGAATGGCGATGTCCTCGATTCGCTGGCGGCGTATTGGCGCTCTGTGCGTGACTTCTATACGCCGTTCGAGAGTCCGACGCTCGCGGCGGGCGCAGACCTTTACCGACATGAGATGCCGGGCGGCCAATACACGAACTTGTACGAACAGACCCGCGCACTTGGACTGGCCGAGCGCTGGGACGAAGTCTGTCGAGTCTATGCCGAAGTCAACCAACTTCTGGGCGACATCGTCAAAGTCACGCCGACGTCCAAGGCCGTCGGAGACATGGCACTGTTTCTGGTTACGAACGATCTGACCTGTGCTGATGTACTCGACACGGGCCGCGAGATCGCGTTTCCCCAGTCCGTCATCGATCTGGTCAGTGGCCGCATGGGGCAGACCGTCGGCGGGTTTCCCCGCAAGGTTCGCGACCGCATCCTTCGCGGCGAGAAGCCCTTGCGTGGGCGACCGGGCAGCAGCTTGCCGGCGGCCGATTTCGCTCAAGCCAAGGTCAAACTGTCCAAGTCACTCGGTCGCGCGCCAGCGCAGCGCGAAATCGTGTCACACTTCCTTTACCCGAAGGTGTTCGACGAGTTTTCGGCTCATCAGCATAAGTATTCGGATACCAGCATCTTGCCAACTCCAGCATATTTTTTCGGCTTGGAGCCCGGTGAAGAGATCGCGGTTGATATCGAACCCGGCAAGACATTGATCGTCAAGTTTCTCACTGCCGGCGATCCGCACGAGGATGGCACGCGAACGGTCTTCTTCGAACTAAACGGGCAACCCCGCGAGGTGACCGTCGCCGATCACTCGCTAGACGAGACGAGTAGCCGCCGACACAAAGCAGATCCCGCCAATCCGAACCAAGTCGGGGCGAGCATGCCAGGAATGGTGGTGACGATTGCTGTTCGTCCCGGCGACCAAGTCGTGAAAGGCCAGAAGCTATTGATGATCGAAGCCATGAAGATGCAAACGACACTGGCTGCGGAACGTGACGGTCGCGTCTCGGATGTTCACGTGCAGCCAGGCACACAAGTGGAAGCCGGCGATCTGCTCGTCAGCTTTGCTACGAGCGGCAACTGAAATCACCCCCATCTGCGCACATCACCTGCCACGCGGTCGCGTGCGGTTCGCTCGACGCTGCGGGCTCGCGAAAAAGGGCGTGCAAAAGGTGGGCTCACCTCTGGTCGAGCCGGCGATCGCGGGAGCGATTCGCAAAGCGAGCGACGAGATCGACCAACGGCCGCAGGGCTTCTCGCTCTGGACATCGCATTGCGTGCAACGCCGTCGCGCAAACCAGTGCTTCGACACGCTGCCACGCTGCGGACTGAGGCCGAGAAAGTTGTGGATAATGACAAGGCTCAGAACTCCTGATCCGGCGGAAAATACGATGAACCATAATTCGTGGTCGCCTTGAATTCGTGGGGTCAAACGGGCTGACCCCACGAATTCAAGACGACCACGAAGTGGATTTTGGTATCACCTTATTCTCCCGCTGCCTTGTCGAGAATCCGCTGACTCCCAGAGTTCTCGGCTCCTGGATCAGGAGTTCTGAGGCTTAAGGCGAAGGCCTGGACACCGGTCGGTACATCGGGAAGTGGCGGTAGTACACTTCCAGCGTGCTTAGCGCCAGTGATGTCGAGTAGAGCCGACCGCCCTGTTTTCCCCAGTCGGCTCCTTCTGGACTCCAGCTGCCTGCCATGTGTCCGGACTTTTCCTGCGTCCGCAACAAGTGCTCGCGCATGCGGTGGTTCCACAAATCGAACTCGCCGCCTTCCATGTGATGCAGCACTTGCGTCGCGTAGTAGTAGTAATAAATCTGGCCGAGTTGCGAAGCCGATTCGGGCGGTTGGTTCTGTACCAGATAGGCGGCACCTGCCTGGAGATGCGGGTTGTCCCGTTTCCAACCGAGATACTGGCGCGTCAACAGACCGGCTGCCGACAGCGAAAGCTTGGCCTCCTTATTCGGCTCATAGGCGTAACGCGAAAGCTTCGCTTCGTCCGGTCCGGCCGCACATGAATCGATAAAGCGTTCGGCTCGTTTTAACGGTGTGGCCTCGATTGTGAGGCCTGCCATCTGGGCATCGCGCATGGCGAGGAACATCCACGACGTCGCCGACAGGTCGCCGGCCTGATTGGGACCATAACGCCAACCGCCGGCCGCCGCGTGCTGGGACTCGAGCAGGTACTTAACCGCCAACTGAGCCGGCAGACGCAGACGATCATCTGCCGACATGCCATACGCTTCGCACAACGCCATCGTGGCCATGGCATGAGCGTAGAGGTTTCCTCCCAAGTTGCCGATAGTCTTGGGATCGCGGGCCGTGACTTGATTTTGCATCAAATAGGCCAGGCCGCGTTCGACCGTCTTCTGATACTTCGCCAACTCCGGCGGACTGTCCGGAGCACTGTTGTGTGTAATGCCCGCACCCAAAAACGGCAGCAGTCCAAAGGCGGTGCCAGCCGCATCCATATCGACGACTTCGCTTTCAAACGACAGATGACAATCACAGCCTGTGATGTCTTTCGAGTAGTCTTTGAGCGACCAACGGCCATCGGCTTGCTGATGAGCCGCGAGCCAACGCAGCCCGGCGAGCACAGCGGCTTCGGATTCCTCGGTGCCGCCATAAGCTGACACTAACGCTTCCTTTCCGGCTGCGGTCATTCGCCCGCCAAACGCACCACGACGGACTTGGGGGAACAACTCGCGATTGGATGCCACCTCCCACGGCAAGAAGCTGCCTTCGCCGCGCGAGACACGGACGACCAGCGGTTCGGTCCGCTTCAAGGCACCTGCTGTCGCGACCACGGTCGAAGAATGAACTTGTTCCACGGCGCTCCCGGATGCGGAGATTTCGATCGTGGCTTGAGACTGATCCGCAGGCACGTCCACAGCAGGGGACGTCACGCCTTCTGCCAAGTTCGTGGCTTCCAAATGGATCACGCCCTGATAGCTGCGACGCTCGATCGGAATCGTCACGCGAGCCGTTTCCCCTGGCTTGACGTTCACAACTTGAAAGGCCTTGATGATGAACGGACTGCGGTCGATTTGCACTGCGATCTCCGTCGAGATCGTGCGGCCGAAGTGGGTGACCGCTAACGACGCCTTTTGGTTAACGTCGCCGGCGTCCGCCGCCGCAGTAATCGCGATGGTGGCTTGATTCTGTCCCGCCGCCAGTGGCTCGACTTTGCCGGTGACCTTGGCCGGCAGCCCTTCCAGCCGAAGAGCC
>CAUJKL010000542.1 GCA_963204995.1 Planctomycetota bacterium
GAGCTATCGCTCGGTTTGAACTGGCCCGCTCCCGCTGGCCGCTGAAATCGCGTTGCGATAACAGCATCTTGATTGATCACTGATGTAGGTGATGGCTGTGAGTACGAATGGGGCATGAGGTGAGCCTCGGTTCACATTTGGTGTCGACTTTTTTTGCGATCCCTGCTCTTGCTATTGAAAGAATGAACATGAAACTCACTAAAGCGTTTTTAATGACGTTGACTATTTTAGGAAGTCTGACAATTGCCCATATTCGGGCGAGTGGTGATGACGTCGCATCTCTAAATGCGGAGGCAAAACATGCAAGTGAAAGGATTGATCATGCATTCGAACACCGGGTGGGCATCGCCGAGGTCCGCTCCGCACTTCAGAATTTGGACAGCGCACGGCTAGTAGATTGCGCTCTTGCGTTAGCCCACACCGAGCGAACGCTTCTGCGATCGCATTCATCGATCTCGACTGCTGACATTCTTGAGGCGGCGATGCATATTGCTTTCGCGAAAGCTGATCGAGTATCGCTTGACCGTCTAGAGCATTATGCGCGGGCTGTTAGCGACACGCACTTGATGTCCTTGATCACACAAAACACCCAACTCGTGGCCGATTCGCGTGCAGTGTTTCCCGAACTCAGCATTGATGCCGCCAGCACTTCAGACGAAGAGCGTCGCATCGCCACGCTGGTAGTGCAGGATCTGGAGCGTGCCAGACTGGAGGGTGGACGAGCAAAGGCAAACGCAATCGCAACTTTCGTACAAGAGACCTATAACGCAAAAATAGTGTCGGAATCGGTAAAAACGCGGCTGCAGGCATACATTACAGAAGTCACACCGATGTTGCCAATCGCCGGAGCAATGGATGAGAACGAGTTATTGTCCAAAACGCTCGCGAAACTATCCAGTGACTCACGAGTTCCTTGGGGGCCCGTTGACGCCGGTTTCAAGTACTACAGCTTTGGAGGTCATAAGGTCCGGCTGATCGCCAACTTATACGCGATCCCGTTCGATCGGGATAGTCTTGGCCGAGCATCGCAGGCTATCGCGAAACGTGAGGAGGCCTCCGGGGCTCGTTCACATATCTGGGATGATAACTGGTATGTCAAAGAGTTGCCCGACAATGGTAGCCAGATCCTGCTACTGATTGCACACGACACTCATACGGGAGGTACGCGGTGGGTTGCGGTTAAGAACACGCCCTCTCAATGGATCGTCATGAAGGGAGACGGGCGACCGGAGTATCCCGGCAACGGTGAGATGGTGAAGCGCGTGGTCACGATCAACGGCAAGGATCTACACTTCGATATCCGGAATCCTCACAACCGGTACGATGCGTACTACAAGGAGTGGGCCACACCGAACCACATCTGGTACAGCTTTGGGTACTAAGCGAGTTTCGACGAGCAACTCCAATACGAAAGGGTGAACTTCGTGAACAAGTGTTACGTTAGACGGGGTCGGTGCATGCCCACGTTGTTGTCGCTTGCATCATCCGTGATGCCTATCGTGATTGCTCTTTTGGGGACTTCAGTCGCATGTGCAGAAGACACGCCACGTCCGACCGCGAGTGATAGCCCGGCGTTCTCCAAACTTCTAGGGCTCTCGCGTGATCTGAACGCGCCGGTGGTAATCGATGCGACGCTTGATCGTCCAGGCAAGAAGAAGGTGCTGATTTACTATGCCAACGAAACCGCACCCTCGGCTGACGAAGCAAAGAATTATGATGTGCTGATTCAATGGCTCAAGACAAGTGACGAGGAATCGATACGCAAGATTGCTCGCTCACTCGAGAGTGATCTCAAAACCTTTCATGCTGTGGTTGACGAGGAGATCGCCGCCATTCAACGCAACCTTTCCAAGGCAGATCCCAACACCAAGGTTGCAGCAGTTATCTTTACGAATCGACTGGCTCGACGCGGCGTGTTTCGAGTACAGGAGTCGGGCAGCGATGCGGTCGCCGAAGCCAAGATCGCGATGCCGAAGCTCAACGGCCTTGTTTGCAAGTCCAATCCGCTGGCACATCCGGACGTATTCACGGCTGCCTTGACAGCGGTATCGAAACGCTTCGATGCCGCGAACCATCAGTATGTTCTGGTGACCAAGTCACACGGCGGGCCGCAGGTCGCGTTAACACCTCGCATCGTCTTAGAGGCGTCGACCACCTCGCGACAAGACCTGCTGGCGATGCTCGACCGAGATGTTACGCGGACCAAGAGCGAGACGCTGGCAGCGGGCACACGAACGCTACTGGAGAGCGCCAAGTTGCTGCTTGATGCCGATAAGTGGGAAATGCCGTTTCTCGATAAGGACAATGCTCTGGATGCCAGCGATATAAACAGCAAATTGCCCGCCGTGGGAGTTACCAAGGCGGACTTCGTTTCCACGATCACGGCCATGGGGCGACAGTCTGGCATGAAGTTTCCGGTGCTGTTCGTCGAATCGTGTCGGAGCCAGTTGGAAGACGTCGAACTCCGGGAACTCACTGCCGCGGATAGCAACATCGGCTTGCTCTATACCTCGGATCTGAAGGGATTGAGTTACAAGACGCTTGATTACGACAAGGTCTTCCAGAGTCTCGACGATGGTCACTCGCTGTCACAGGCGATGCACCGCGAACTCCTGGCAGTGCATCAGAAGCACAAGGCCGACCGCGAGCGAGGAGCTGATCCACTTCGCGGGCCAGCTGCGGAGCTGAACAAGTAAATGACGGACAGAGAGCAATGCGGAGGTCAATTACATGAGTCGAATTGTACTTTTCCAGGCAGCGATGTTTGTGCTGTTTCTCTCTTCCACGCTGTACTCCGGCGAGATGGATGGGAATGAGAGTCATTTTGAACTGGCGATGTCCGAAGTGGACGCAGATAGCAATTAGGTCGGTTAGTAGATTCGGTATTGGGAATCTATCGCTTTACAACACTTGGTCGCCTCTGCTGACGCCGAGCAGGCGCGGCCCACAATCTCACCGGCGGTTTGTTGTCTTTTTTAGGGAGAGCTACCATGAGACTTGTCCGACTTCACAGCGTGATGCTGGCCGCCGTCGTGTGGATGTGTGTCCACACATCCGCCGCCGTTGCTCAAGACGACGACTTACCGCGAGCGTCGGACGGCTACGGAAACGGCGGTGGCACACGGGGCTTTTCGGTTGGTGATGGGGAAGTCGATTTGTTGGCTCGTCCGAGCCGCGCCGCAGAGATGTCGCCCGCAGTGATCAGCCAGTTGGCCGACGATGATCCGAGTTTTGGCAAGTACGTCGATTGGGGGCAGTTAGCCGCGGGTATCCGAGAAATGAACTCGGGACACATCACGGATGTAGCGCTGGGTTTGGCCGAGGCCGAAAGGATCCTTGAGCGAAATCACGTATCGGGAATTACGTCCGATCAATTGGTGGCCAAGGCAGCCGTAGTAGCGAACCGCACTCAAGACGACGCGACGTTCAAGCGACTATCTCTCGCATCGGAGCGGTTGAAGAAGCCCGAATGGGAGGCGGTGGTTCAAGCCGCAAGGGTCCTCCTGGCTCCGCAACGCTCGGTCGGGCCGCAGGTGGCGCTATCGAGTGTGAACCCGGAATTGGCCAACCTCCTGGAAAGCGTCCACCAAACAATTGCTGACGCTGAGTTGACGAACGACAAGGCCAGTTTGGAGGTACTTAAGAAGGAAATTTCCGTAAGTACAGTACTGGCTAAGGAGGAGAAAGAGTATGTGATGAAGGAACTCGATGCCGCGGTCGGTAGCATCACGGGGGATGCAAATGCCGCAGAGCTGGTGTTCCAGCAATTGGTCTCGGTAAGCCGTAGTAATAGTGATGTGATGAACCGGCGGCATTGGTCGGGCCTGACCTTTGGGCAAATGGCCGAACAGTTCTTTGCAGCTTACGTGTTTCCACCCAGCGCCCAAATGCAATACAAGGGCATCACGGTTGGATTGCAACGTGACAATGTTATCTGTGAACGCTTCGAGTCCAACGGACGAGGCGGCTATTGGATTACTTGCCGAGCGAGGTACTCCGGGTATGTGAAAATCCTAGGGAAGAAGGTCAAAGTTGGGGCTGAACGAGTGCGAGTGTACTACGACAACGGCGGAATCCGTGCGGACCTAGGCGGCATTAAGGGGGCGGTCGATACTCGCTCAATCGGTAAATGGGTCCAGGACAATTTCCCAAAAAGGCTGTGATGCTCAAAGCGCAAGGTTCGTTCATGTCCACTGAGTTTAATGCCGCTGGGCGGTAGAAGTCGAGTTCGCTGTGCGGGCCACCGGCGAGAACGGTCCGCACAGCAGTTGTAGGGTCCGCTGTGGACCATGCGGAGAAAGGTTCACCCAGCGGACCCTACATGCTTGAAACAACTCGCCCCCGTCGGTCGCTGGACTCGGCTTGCAAGGACAACGACTTAGCATCGGCCGATCAATAAGTGTCGTAGCGAAACTCGTCAAGAGTTTCGGAGAGATTGAAATCCGAACGTCTTGACGACTTTCAATACGAAATAATCCGACAGTTAATTATCGGCCAGTACTTAACGGAAAACGGATGTCGGCCGCCGACCATTCGTCGCGAGTTCTACTAAATGGGAGTAGATCGAGTGCGGAGCTTACTCACGATCGTTTTTTGTACGGGCGTCGCAGCAACCGTCGTCGGCTGTGGCGTACGTAGCGGCACGGATACCTCCAATTCGTCGCCTCCAGTGACTGTTTCGGCTGACACAGTCGTTTTTGCCGAGCCGGCGGTCGTCGAGGCCGAGCTTGCGAAACTAGCAGCGACGATGAGTTCGTCCACCAGGGGCAACGCGGATGTGTGGGCCTTTCGAGTTCAGGGTGGCCCGGTCTTGATTCACGTTGCGGTTCACCTTGACTCTCTCGACGAGAAGTCCGTGGAACGACGCACGGTGTGGCATTCAGAAACCGTGTGGCCTGATGTTTCGAGTGTCGAGAACGACTCCGCCGAACAGCCGCGATACACGTTTTCGCGATTTCCCATCCACGTCGTCGTACAGGGCAATTCGCCTCCCAGCATTGCCGTACAACACCCGTCCGCGAGGCGTGATGGCGAGCTAACGACTCGAAGCGATAGGATTCATCATCTTCCCATCTATCTCCCGCGATCACTCGAAGAGGTACGATTGATCCGATCGCACTCCATGGTCGAGCTCGATGCTAGTCAATCGTTTACGACTGGATTCGTGCGACTGCGGTTACGGGATACCACTCGAGGAATTCTGAATCGGCGATCGCCCATGGAGATCGGCGACACCGTCGAGCTCTTTAAGGAATGGCCGGTGGCTAATTGGGGACCGGAAGACTCGCCGCTCTCACTTGTCGTCACCGCCACGCGGTTGGACCTGCCAAACGATTTTGACAAAGCGTCTCTACAATCGCGCATCGATCTCCTGCGACGCACAATCGACGCAAATCCCGCGGATTGTGAGTCACGGCTGATGCTGGCCATTTGCCTGGAGACACTCGCCAGTATCGAGCCGATGGACGACGTCGAAGTGTTGCAGAAACGTGAGGAGGCAGTGGACAACATGCGACAGGCCGTCGCACAGCAGCCCTACAATTCCATCTATCGAGACCGTTTGCAGCGCGAGATGACCAATCTCGGTTACGCTTGCTCGAAGGAAACAGGCTACGCTGCGATCCCGGCATTGATGGAAGAGATGTTGCAACTTCGACCGGGATTCGACGGTTACGATGATGCCTCCATCTTAATGGGTCGCTGCGTGTTAGCGGTGCGAAGGGACGACACTGTTTCGGACGCGGATAAGCAGCAGCGTCAACACCACTACTCGCATCTGGCGAGCGACTATCTGCGGCGCGGTCTGCAGTTCGAACTCGATCATGGCGGAATTGAGCTACTGAACCGACGTCGCCGTTGGCTTGCCGCACAAGGTTCGTCCGACGCAACGAGCAACCCCGCATTGCAAGTCGAGTTCGAAACGAGTCGTGGTGAGATTGAGAAGAACATCGCACGCTTGTCAGTCGAGCAAGAACAGCGTCCCACGGACGGCGAGCCGTGTTATCTGCTCGCCGCCGCTCACAACATGTTGGTGAGAGTGTCCGCCGACGAGTACTCACCGGCAGAGACTGCGGCTCGCGAGCAGCATGCAAGCAAGGGCCTGGAGTTCGCACGCCAGGCAGTCGCGCGAGAACCAGGCAACGACGTGTATCGTCGCCGGCTGCGACGACAATTGCTCGATTATGCCGGAACCGCGCCTTGGCGGAGGAAGAACTCGGCGGCAACGCCCCAGCTAGTTCGCGAGGCGCTTCAGTATGATCCGCAATTTGTGGACTTCGTCGCGGGCGCTGACTGCATCTGGCGAGCAGCTATGCACGTCGATACAAGCAAGGAGAGCGATGAAGCCGTGAAGACGGAGGTTGAATCGTTGCGAAAGGAGTTCGTCTCCACGCTGAGCGATGCAATCGACTGGGTACGTACGAACCGGCCTAGTGAATCTGGCTGGTTGGTTGAGCAACTCGCGATTGCCATTCCCAATCCGACCGCCGAATGGCCGGAAGTAGTGGCGTTGTTCGATCAGGTACGAGGCGCAGCCACAAAGCCATAACTACAACTTGCATGTGCGGGAGATCACGATGAGATTTCTGGGATCGCCAAGTGTGGCTCGACTTGCACTAACGACTCTTGTCGCGTTAAGTGTCTTGCCTGTGATGTCGGGACTCGTACACGCGGAGTTCCAGGGCCAGTTACGTGTGTTGGCATTGCGTGATCAGTTGTCAGCCAATTCGATCGAAGATCGACGGAACGCGATTCGTGAACTGGCAAAGTTGGAAGAATACGCGGCCATCGCCACGGACGCCTTGTTGGAACTCCTAGCCGATCCGCAACTTGGAAGCGATGTCCAAAAAACACTATCAGCGATTGGGCCGACGACTCTTTCCAAATTGGGTGAGCAATTGCAGCATGCCGACGCGTCGAGACGTGTTGCCGCATTGCAATGCATTGCGACCTTTGGTCGTTACGGGCGACGGGTCGAGACAAGTGTTGTTGCTGCGCTCGGTGACAAGGAAGCGAATGTTCAGGTTGCTGCTCTGCGAGTACTCACCCGACTTCACCCCGCGAATTCAGCGGTCATTCCGAATTTGCTGCAGCAGTTGAGTCACGAGGACTCACAGCGTCGCGAACTGGCAGCGATTACACTGCGAGAGATGGGACTTCGGGCCAAAAGCACTGTCCCGGAACTGGCGATTGCACTTGGCGACAAGAGTCCGCGCGTTCGGGCGTTGACATCCGAAGCGCTCGGACGCATGGGGCCTTACGCTCGCCCTGCATTGCCGGCGCTGTCTGCCTTGTTTGCTGACAGCGATTCGGCAGTCTGGCAGGCGGCTGCCAGTGCCGTGGCGAACACTTGGGAGCATCCGGGCGGAGAAGCGTTCGTCGAGCCGCTTCCCACGTTGGTGCGTTATCTTCAATCCGACAACCGGAAGGAGCGAACCGCCGCCCTTCGAGCTTGCTTCCTGCTGCCGGGCCGGGTGGTGAGAAATAACCTCGAACAACACGTGTTAGAACGGCTGTCCGATGAAGACACAGAAGTCTTACGGAGTGCCTTATCCGTGGTCGACTTTCAACGGATCGAAGGAACCGGATTTGCCACCGCCGTCTGCCGCCTCGCAGAGCACTCCGATGACGACGTCCGGTTCTTGGCATTCCAAGCGTTGACGGCGGTCAAGCCAAGCCCTGAACAGGGAAAGGCAGCCATTCTCGCGGGACTGCGGCATGCGGAACCTTCAACCCGCCGTGCGGCTGTCGAGGCGGCTCCCCAGGTGTGTGCTGGCGATGCGGATGTTGTCGATGCGCTACTTACAATGCTTAACAAGAACGAAGAATTTGGCTCGATGATGCTGTCGACGCCAATCGTTGCTCGGTCGCTGAGTCGAATGGGCGACAAAGTCAAGGAACCGTTGCAACGCCGTCTGCATGACTCGAACCTGGATTCGCGGTTTGGAGCTGTTGATGCACTGGGCGAGCTCGGTCGCCATGCCGAACCAGCTTTGCCAGCTCTGGCTGAGATGCTCGACGAAAGGGGAATCTCGAATTATCAGCAGTCCTTGCTCTTGAACGCGATCCTGAAGATCGGTCTGGCGGACAATGAACCGATCGCCAGGAAGATTGCCGCGCAGCTGGATGCTGACGATTCCTATGACCGTGAGTATGCCGTTCGTATTCTGGCGACTGAGGATACGAGTCTCTGGCCAAAGCTGGTTGGCCAGATCTCAAAGCGATTGGATGACGACGAAGAGCGTGTTGTTCGGACCACGGTGAATGCGCTGGGCAAATTCGGTACGGCGTCCTTGCCGGCTGCATCGAAACTGGCGGAGGTCGCCGAGCAGAACGGCGGCACGTCGCTCGCACTTGCCGCTCTGAAAGCGCTTTGGCAGATTCGTGGCGCCAACAACGATTTGGTCTACGACGTAGGCTACGGCTTGGAACGCGCGGGGACTCGTGCGGAAGCGGCCGAACTATTGTCACAAATCGGCCCGGCCGCCGAATGCGTTTACGCCAAGATGGTCGCCAAGTTAGGGATGAGCGATTCGCGTACGGATACATTCCTTGCCAAAGCGTTGACGCATTTCCCGAACCGCAAACAGGAATCGTTGGTGGCAATGCGACGGGCCATCGAAGTCTCGGAACGATCTGAAGTCGTTACAATCGCCACCGCGATGCATACACTCGGCGCACCGAGTTCCTTGCTGAAGCCGTATGTCGAAGACGCCCTGCATCAACCCAACGACCAATTGGAACAGCAAGCGACCCAACTGTTACGAATCCTTGAGAATCCCGATTGAAGGTCCTCGATTCCGTGAGGTCGAACAAAATGACAATCGAAAGATTAGTTCGAGTCTTGCACTTTTTGGAATGCGGCGATTCATCGCCGCTTTGGTATTTTTCAACTTGGAACCAATTATTCGTGATTTCACGTAAGCTGCGGTGACGCTGACAGAAGTGTTTCGCACTGGTTCGAGTATCTTCCTATTCGCGCCCCGACAGCAGGACTTCGCGTGGCGAGGTCGGCGTTTCGGATCGGACGGTGAGCGATGCGACCGCTGTTCCCGGCTCAAGCTCCTAAAAACGACTATTTTCAGAATTTTTCTGTCCGGCGTGGTTCACAATTGCAATTAGGTTCGTATCGGGTCTCGTACTCAACAGAATCAAGTAGAGCAACTTCAATGAAACGCTACCTCCTCGGCGGATTGTGTTTGATAGTGGCCATCGGATCGGGACGCACGGCCACCTCCCAACAGCCGAAGCAAGCATTGCTAATCGCGCCGACGCCCAATGACCAGCTGGACGTAGTTGCAATCGGCATGCCACCATCGAAGGAAATACTTTCGAAGCCTGGGCTTCTCGTGTGGTCCGACGAGGGACGCGATCGTTGGAAATCGCTTCCGACCCGCGAGTTGGAATTCGCTCCAGAATCGCCGGATTTCGTGGAGCTGGTTCGATTCGGGAGTCGCGGCAACGGCGCGGCTTCAACCCCCGCCAGCCTGCCGCCCACCACCCAGCTCGCGCAGCTTGTCGGTCAACTCGTCGTCCGCGGCAACGGGTTCATTACACCGCCCGACAAAGGCGTGCTCTTGGATGGGCGACTGACGGTGCGTCGTCGAACTGATGACAAGACGGAGGTGCCCTTCCCTCAGGACGAACTTGAGTTCTCGCAGGACGGGCGCGTTGTTCTTCGAATCGGCGTTGATCCCGGCGAACAGATTATCGCGTTGGGTGAGATTTCTGGACTGCCGAATGCGTTTCAGAACGGGCTGCCACCGGGCGAGTACACACTGCGGGCCAAGAGCGGTGGTGCGAGTGCGACGTTTCATGTCGTTACTCCTGCCGAGCGACAGCGCGCCGAGCGACGGATTGTTGAATTGAAACGGCTGCTTGGCAAGGATGACGACCCGCTGCTTGTACAAGTTCTGGTCGAGACGCTGCTAACTTACCGCAACACAAAAGGCCAGATGCAACCGTTCCTCTCGGATGTTCTGGACACTCTGGAACGTCAACACAAGCGTGAACCACTCACCGGACGATTGAGACAGATTCATGAAGAAGTTTTGACGCGACTGGAAGGGAAGCCGCTGCCTTCGTCCGACGTAAAAGACGCGACGGGAATTGCGGCCATCGACGCCGCTCGGGCAGCCATCGCGGCAGGAAACTGGGATGTGGCTCGCAAGATGCTGGACAAAGAGGCCGACTCGCCCGACCACCGTACGCAAGGGCTTGTTCAGCTGTATCGCGCGGTGATTCTTGCCGAGTCGGGTCAGGCGACGGGTGAAGAAGCAACCGTCTTGTTCCTGCAGGCTCTCGAATTGTTAAACGACAGTACGCCCGCTGACAAATTGAGAGGACACAACAATCTGGCGACTTTCTTGCTGAATCGTGCTCAGGATCGCATCTACAACCACGCAGCCCAGATGGCCAGCGGCGTTCAGAATCCTTTGATGGCCTCGTTGCTGGACTGGCACCTGGCCAGTCAGCATCTTCAACGCAGCCAGGCGTTGGCCAAACAAGTCGACGACGGTGCGATCTCCGCAGTGCAAGTCAACATGGCGAGGTTGCACGGCACTTTGGCCGATCTGTTGCGTGTCGTGAATACTGATGGGGAAGATACCTCGACCCGTGAATT
>CAUJKL010000543.1 GCA_963204995.1 Planctomycetota bacterium
GTTGAGAGTTGAGAGTCGAGAGGGGAGCAGCGGGTTACAACCTCCACATCAATATCGTCAGCGCGGTGAAGGCTATTAATATTGCAAGCGGACCCCCGCAACGGAGGTAGTCTGCTGGTTTGTAGCCACCTGGGCCCATCACCATCAGATTGGTCTGATATCCGATCGGAGTCGCAAAAGACAATGATGCTGCCAGCGTAATACCAAGAATCAACGGGCGAGGATCGATACCCGCGACTTCGGAGACCGCGATCCCGAGCGGCAAAAGCATGGCCGCGACGGCATTGTTGCTGATTAACTCGGTCATAACGATCGCGACCAGGTAAAGTACGGTAACAAGAAGATACGGATTGTCGCCAACGGCCGCGATGACACCCGTCGCGATCATTTGGGCAGCACCGCTGATCTCAAGTGACAAACCGAGTCCCAATGCCGCCGCGATCGTTACCAGCACACGCATATCCAATGCATTGCGAGCCTCGGAAACACGCAGGCAGTTCGTCATAATCATCAAGACTGCCACGGCGAGCGAGGCGACTGCTGGAGACGCGAGACTCGACGGTAACAGACCAGGAATGGCCCCGAGGACGAGCCACACGATCAGCGCGATGACGAGTGAACCTGCGAGTTTGGCTTTGTCATGCCGTCGCGACGTATCTCCCTCGACGCCGCTGACCAAATAAAAATCGCGGCTGTTGCGATACGCACTGACGAAGTCGTCCCGAGTTTGTAACAGCAGCGTATCGCCGGGCTCCAGCGGGATACTGCCGATTTTGTTTGTCAGCCGGACACCATTGCGATGGATCGCGACGACAGCTGCGTTGTAGAGACGGCGGAAGTTGGCTTCGCGTACCGTCTGAGCGATCAACGGCGATGTTCGTGAGAGAACGACCTCGGTCAGCCGACGCCGAGTCCGTGTCTCTGGGTGAATTTCGTAGGTGATATCGGCTGCCGGCACGAGCCCCGGGATTTTTTCCAGATCGACGATTGTGCTGACAACTCCAGTAAAGATCAACCGGTCGCCGGCGTGAATAATGTCCTGAGGGCTGACGGGGGTCAGCGTATCGCCAGCACGGTCGATCTCGATCAGAAACAGCCCAGGCAAATGTCGGAGTCCTGCGGTCTCGACATCGTCACCGATGAGCGGGCAGGTCGGCAAAACTTGCATTTCGACGAGATATTCGCGTCGGTGCTCGCCAAGCTGCTCAATTAAGTCCGTTCGGTTCGGCAGTAATCGTGGCCCGATAAATAGCATAAAAATCGCACCGACAACCGCACATGGTAGCCCAATTTCGCCAAGCTCGAACAAGCCCATCGGTCCTGATCGGGCGATAAACTCACGTTTCTCGGCTGCCGCTTCAGGACTGATTTCCCCGGCACTCAGTTGCTCACTGAGTTCGACAACCCGCCGCTCATGCTCCGTCTTCAAAATGCCGTTGGCGATCAGCGTCGTGCTCGTTCCGATCAGCGTGCAGACGCCTCCCAGAATCGTGAGATAGCTGACCGGTAAAAGCAGGCGGGATGGCGAAATGCGTTTGCGACGACACCAATCGACGACAACCGGGGCGGCCATCGCGACGAGTGCTGTATTCAGCATGAAGGCCGAAGAGACGATCAACGCCGGTGCCAGTCGGAGCAACGCGCCACGTTCGGTTTCGACTGTGCCAAGCATTTTTTTGCCAACCCAGTCCAAAACCCCCGCCGAGCGAAGGCCGGCAGCCACCACGAGTAACGCTGCGATTGTCAGAAGCGCAGGATTCGAGAAGCCGCGAAAAGCTTCCTCCGGCGTAATGACTCCGGCAATCGTGACGACGATCAACGCCAGTAAAAAGAGGAGATCGGTCGGAGCGCCGCGTCGGAGCTGCAATCCAAGGAATACAAAGGCGGTCGTGGCAATGGCCAGCCAGCCGTGAAACTCTGCGGGCAGCATGCTTGATATCCAGTCGATGCATCAGGTTTGTGTTCAGGGACGAGCCAGTCGCGGTCTCATCATAATCGTCGCCACAGTTATACATCATTAACATTAGAATAATAGTCATGTATGAACATCAGTGACGACGTGACGCAAACGATTCCTACGACATTTTCGAAAACTTCGCCCTGAATCCCCTTGTCATGCGATATCCACCATCTCAGCGTTTGTTTTCCAGTCGCATGTCAATTACCTAATGGCCCCAAACGGCAGACTCCGATAGCTACTCGTGCAGCTGGCGGTCATGCTCCAAATCTACCGCTTCGCTTGTAACACGCGTTGTGTTTGCTCCCCCCAAATGGCGATGAGCAACCGCGTGGTTCGCATGAGACATAGATGATGGCGAGGAAGCCATCGCGACCTATTTCACAGGAGGAAAGTCTACGATGAGTCGCCCTTGTTTTGCTCTCTCGGTAATGCTGTGTTGTCTAGCTGGTCCCTTGTTGATCATTGGAAAAGCACAAGCACGAGACTCTGTTGTTTCGCCAAGTCACGATCCTGGCGAGTGTATCGTTTGTCCCCTAGCTCATGGTTCGCCAGAAGTTTGTGGCGGCTACAGCGACTATGACTACAACCAATATTGGCACGAATCCCCGCCAACTGCCACATTGCAACCACCAGTGCAATCTGATCCCGAAATTGAAGTCGCTCAAACACCGGCGGGTGACTCAGCGAGTGGAGCGTGGGGAGCCGAATACGAAGACTATTATGCCGATTATGTTTTCGGTGACGAATCGACAACAGCGACCGACGAAGACCTGACGTTGGAAGAAACTCCCAATCCAGCGGCATTGATCGCGGATGCCACCGAAACGGCATCGGTAACCGAAGAAACTCAAGACGCGGCGACTTCGGAACTGGACGACAAGTATGAATCGTCCTCGGATGGCAACACCGCGTCCGACGACAGCTTCGACTCTTACGACGAATACGCACCGATTACTGCGACCGCAGCAGAGCCCGTAACTGTTGACGCAGTCGCACCCCAGGAGGGGACTGCCGACTACGAAGCTTACGAGGAAGAGTGGTTCGCATACGGATCTGAGACAACGGTCGAGACTAATCCGGCAATTGATGAAGCCTACGAAGCTCTATCTGAATCGGAGGGTGAGTCGAACTCCTCTGAGATCAGCGATGCCCGGATTTCCGCCGAGACGTGGGGCGACGAAGAAGAGTGGTATCATCAAAAATTTGGCTACGACGGGAACTTAGGCGAAGAGGCCGCGAGTGGTTCGGCTTCACTCGGATCGGAAGAGCAACTGGAAACCGGCTACGACGAGTCGTACGACGCCGCGATGGCCAGTCAACCGGAAGTCACGGAACCGATCGCCGAGACAGTCCCCGCGTCCGCTGATTACGAACGGTTCTATGACGCTTACGACGACTTATATAACTTCGGGGCGGCGTCGCTTGAGACTTCGGAAAACGGGCCGAGCGAGGCAGAAGTAGAGTCGGTGGTTGAAGAATCGGGCGAGCAAACTTTGGGTTCCGAGCCAGCTTGGCTCACCGACTTGGTGACTCGAATGCTGGCACCTGTTTGGACGGCTACCGGCAGAATCGCGTCGGAGCAATGGACTTTTGTTCTCGATACGCGGGCCACAATCGACGTGGATCAGTGTGCTCAAGAGTGGGACTACGAAGCGGACTATTGGGCGCAACCGCAGGCCGACCAGCCCTCTCTTGTCCTCGATGCTGCCGATACACTGGACGGAATGGCGTCGCTGTTGCGAAGCGCGGCCGAGGCACTCCGAGGTTTTGCAAATCGAGATATCGAAGAAATGGCTCGGAAAACGGGAGGTAACTCGCCTCGCTGATTTCAGAAACCAGGTGTCGCTTGTACACTGAAGCATCTCTCCACCTGGGCGTCGAGTTGTTCAAAAGACACTCGACGCCCATTTTTCGTGTGCGACCGACACGCGACCGATCGGCCTGGCGTTCCCCCCTCTTCTCGACGATCGCGACAAATTCCATCTTTTTCGGTAGCGTTAGCCGAAACGCCTGCATAGAATGGAGAAACGTCGGCGGAATAACTGCGCCGGTTTAAACATTGGGCAAGGCAGGGTTCTGTCTATCGGAACAGAGAGAGCCCTTTTTAGAGTCACCTCAGTGGTGGGAGTGTTCACTATGTCCAAACGCGGTAAGTTCTTGCTTGCGTTGACACCCGTTTTGGCTTTTGCAGTGACAGCAACGTCGCAGCTTGGCCGTCCGAATTTCGCAACAGCAGCCGAATCTCGGCTCGCGACTTTCGATTCTTCAACCGGCGAAAAATATTTCGCCCTTAGCCTGAAGCCGGACAACCTCGGCCCGCCTGCGGCAGCGCACGATGTGGTTGTGTTATTCGACACGTCGGCAAGTCAGACTGGAATGTATCGCGATGACGCAATCGCCGCGCTCGAAGCGATGGTCGCGACGTTCGGCCCCGGCGATCGAGTCAAGCTGATTGCAGTCGATCTCAATGCAATCCCACTGACCAGTGGCTTCGTCGCGCCAACGAGCGCCGAAATGCAGCAGGCACTACGCAAGTTGGATTTACGAGCACCGCTTGGATCGACTGACATGATCGCGGCATTGCAAGGAGCGATCGACAGTTTCGGTCCAGCCAGCACAAATCCGCGTTCTGTTGTTTACATCGGTGACGGTGTAAGCCGCGCCAACGTAATCGAAACGAAAGAGTTCGATACCATCGTCAAGGGTTTGGTGGCCAGTCGTGCTGCCGTGTCGAGTCTGGCGATTGGACCCAGTCGAGATGGCCGCTTGCTCGCTACGCTTGCCAACCACACCGGAGGCATGTTGTATCTCGACTCGGATCAGAACACAGGGCAAGATGCGGGGGTCGCGATGGCCCAGGTCGCACGCGGTACTGTGATGTGGCCAGTGGCTGCGACGCTACCAGCCTCGGTACGAGAGTCTTATCCCAAGCAGATGCCGCCTTTGCGAGCCGATCGCGACTCGATCCTGATCGGAATGCTCGATACAGCTGGCACTGGCAACCTGACTGTCACGTATGAGGCCAACGGCAAGGCCATCGAACAGTCCTGGAAACTAACGCCGGAAGCTCCGAACGCTGACTTTGGTTTTCTTCCCGAACTCGTCGATAAGTCGCGGCCTAGCGGTGGCCTGAATTTGCCCACCGTTGGATCAGCGGGGCTTCGCGAAGCAGCACAGGTCATGACAAGCACTGCCGAGCAACTGGCCGAGCTGGGCGGTCATGCCTTGCGAACCGGCGACTTGTCGAGCGCTCGGAGTGCGGCCGCAGCAGCCGTTGCCCGCGATCCCGGCAATCCACATGCAGTTGCCGTACTCGATGCGACCGAGAAGTTGGCCGCAGCACCCGCTGGTGCAGAGGCATCGTTGAGTCTCATTAATCTTCAAGCCGATGGTGCATCGGCGGCAGGTGATCTATTTCGCGAGTTCGAAGGCGACTCGGGTGCGTTCTTAGATAAGGTGGAATCCGAAAAACGCGTGCAATCCGAAGCGATTCAAGCTGAGGTTGAAACCGGCCTCAGTGAAGCTCGCCAAAAAATGTCGCGCGATCCTGAAATAGCTCGTCAAGCACTGAAGGTGTTGCTCGAGCGAGTCGACACCGAACCGGATCTGGGCGCGGAAGTTCGCTCGCAGCTTTCCGGTCGTATTCAGTCCGCACTTCGTGAAGCGGGTCGAATCAGAGTCGAAGTTGAAAATCGTCGTACTCATGCTGAAGAGAACAAAGCGGCCGCCGTCGAGGCCGATCGATTGGTAGAGGATTTGGCTCGTAAACGTCAGAAAATCAAACAGCTTCTGGATCGCTTCAATGCCTTACTCGACGAAGGTAACTTCTACTCTGCGGAAACGGATATTGCCGATCAAGTGCAAGAACTTGAGCCGGGACTCGCGACGGGGCGCGTCGCGTTATGGAACGCACGCAATCTGAAGAACTTCCACGGGCTAACGCGACTTCGTGACTTACATCATCGCAATTTCGTGGATGCCATGTATCAAGTTGAAGTTTCCG
>CAUJKL010000544.1 GCA_963204995.1 Planctomycetota bacterium
AGCGAACGGCTCCCTGAACCTCAGGAAGACTTAGCATGATCACTCAAGTTGAGATCAAAAACTTCAAAGCGATTCGCCACGCTTCCATTGCCCTCACACCGGTTCACCTGCTGATTGGACCGAATGATTCCGGCAAGACGAGTGTACTGGAGGCGATCGCTGCGGTCTGCCGAAGCGTTGATCATGACGCGCCGAACAGCTTTCTCGGACGATGGCAGGGACGGGAGTTGGTGAACTCAGCCTCTTCGGAGTCGCAAGTTGAGATTGGGGTCGAGATCGTAGACTCCGATTCGACAATTGGCTATCACGTTCGAGCGGACTTTCCAGATTCTGGCCGTCAAGTGCGCTGGCAATCTGCCGGAGCCCGAATTGACGGAAGAGATTGGGAACTCGTGAGTCCTACCCCAGAGCAGACGCTTACGGATTATGCACGCAGGCATGCGAACCACGCCGCACAGGCGGTAAAGCGACCGGAGTGGCCAATTGCCCAGCAAGTTTCTCGGGCGGTTGGAGGTTGCTGGTATCTCCGCTGGACAGCGCGCAATCTAGCATTGCCCACGGCTCTCAATCCAGAGCGAAGATTCCGCCTCGAAGGCAATGGCTTTGGGCTTCCCACATTGATTGACGATTTGCTGAATTACGATCGCGAGATTTTTGCGGCATTGGAGCGCGAGTTTACGCGAATCTTTCCTCATGTCCGAACGATTGCACTCGTACAACAGCAGGGATTCAACTCGCCAGTCGATCAATCCGACGAGACGCTTTCGTTGCAGCCATCGGCTGGCAAGCAGATTGTGTTTCGCCTGAAGAACACCGATCGCGATCTCCCGGCCTCGCAAGCCGCTGAAGGCATGCTCTACATTCTGGGATATCTAGCCCTGATGCACTTGCCTGAACCCCCGCGAGTCTTACTCATCGAAGAACCAGAGAACGGGATTCACCCGAATCGCGTCGGCGACATCGTTCGCATTCTGCGGCGATTGGTAGAATTACAGCCAAGAACTCAAATCGTGATGACCACTCATTCGCCCTATCTGGTCGACGCGTTCGTGCCTGAAGAAGTGACTTGGTGCCGCCGCAACGAAGCGGGCGATGTCACCTTGACGCGACTTGATACCTTGCCTGAAGTCGAACGCGGCCTGACCGTCTTTTCACTGGGAGAAATCTGGACAGGAGAATTGGAGCCGCAGCCTGCCGGTGAGGATTTGAAGTGAAATGCTCGGTTTTGATTGTCGCGGAAGGTGAACACGAACTCGCTGGCAGCCACCCGGATGCCGCACTCGTAACGCTGGTGCGTCGACTCCTGGGTGTGGACATCGAATTGCAGGCCTGCGGCAAACGAATTCGCGATCTAAAAGGGCATCTGCATCCGGGCAAAGGTGATCGGTTGGGTCGCAAATTCATTGGCATCGTGCGACGAGCGGAACGGGAAGGGTTTGACGCCATCGTCATCCTGATCGATCACGACGGGGATGACTCTCGGATAAAGTCGGCAACGATTGCTCAGGAGGCGACCGTAACTTTGTTTCCTCGCGCAATTGGCATTGCGGTGCGAACGTTCGATGCTTGGTTTCTAGCCGACCAAAGTTCGTTATCAAAGATCCTCTCGACAAATATCGACAGGCAACCAGATCCGGAGCGCATCGCCGATCCAAAGGGCGTCTGCCAGATGTTGAACGACAGGGCCGGTGGAGGTCGGCGAGTTCGTGATCTTTATTCAGAGTTAGCCGCTGTTGCCGATCTTGAGATCCTGCGAGCCAGATGCCCGGTTGGATTTGCTATCTTCGCTGAGAGAGTCGAAGCCTTAAGAGCTGCGTTGTCAGGAAGCCCGAAATAGGTAGGACGAGTTTCCGCAATCTCAACGTAAAAACTCGTCACCCGCCGAAGCTGATGGAGTATTAGAAGCCAATGTTGCTCGGATACAACACGAACGGCTTTGCTCATCACAATCTGATCGAAGCGATCGAGGTGTTGGCCGAGATCGGATATGAAAGTGTCGCAATTACACTCGACCATCACTCGCTTAACCCATACTCCGCCGACTTAGCCGAAGAGCTGATCGGCGTGGCGGATCGCCTTCGTCGATATGGGATGCGTTCGGTCATCGAAACTGGCGCAAGGTATCTTCTGGATCCTCGCGCCAAGCATGAACCGACCTTACTCACCGCGGACCATGAGGCGCGAGAGCGCCGCATCGATTTCCTACGACGCGCGATCTGCATCGCGGCCGCGCTCGAGAGCGATTGCGTTTCACTCTGGTCGGGTGTCTTGCGAGAGGCCATATCGCAGGAGGCGGCCATGGACCGAATGACGAACGCTCTGGGCCCGGTGATTGACTACGCAAGTCGTCTCGGAGTGCCGATCGGTTTTGAGCCAGAACCGGGAATGCTCATTGATACGATGCGGCGGTTCGATGAACTTCGCGACCAAATCAACTCCAGCTGTTTTCAACTGACCCTCGACATTGGCCATTTGCACTGCATGGGTGAAACTCCGATCGAGGACCACATCAGGCGATGGCGTACTCAGATCGTCAACGTCCACATCGAGGACATGCGAGCGGGAGTTCACGAGCACTTAATGTTCGGCGAGGGTGAGATCGACTTTGCGCCAGCGCTAGCAGCTTTCCGTGAGATCAATTATTCGGGGGCCCTGCACGTCGAGTTAAGTCGCCATAGCCACGACGCTCCGGCGGTCGCTCGTCGGGCGTTCGACTTCCTTTGTCCACTTGTTTCCAAGTTCGATTCATCAGGTTGAAATAGCGTATGCACGCGGAAATCATTGCCATCGGCGACGAGCTAACGAGCGGCGAGCGGCTCGATACGAACACGCAGTGGCTCAGTCAGCGCCTGGGCGAACTCGGCATTCGGACGCTCTATCACTCGACGGTAGGCGACGATTTGGCGGCGAATGTGCGCGTGTTTCGTGAAGCCCTTGATCGCTCGGACATCATCGTCTGTACGGGGGGATTGGGGCCGACCGCGGACGATCTTACGCGTCAGGGAATCGCCGATGCCATCGGTGTCGAACTAGAGCTCGACGAGGAATCGCTCGCTCGCATCCGCTCCATGTTCGCACGCAGGAAACGGGAGATGCCGGAGCGCAACACGATCCAAGCCATGTTTCCCGTCGGAAGCCGAGCGATCTTGAATCCCCATGGCACAGCGCCGGGCATCGACATTCGCCACGAACGAACGGGCCGCGCGCCGTGCCGCTTGTTCGCCCTGCCGGGAGTTCCCGCTGAAATGCGGGAGATGTGGGAACAGACGGTTAGCCCGGCGCTGCAAGTGATGACCGGCGGTCGGCGAGTGATTCGCCACTTTCAGATCAAGTGCTTTGGCGTTGGAGAGAGCGACTTGGAACAAATGTTACCGGACGTCATCGCTCGCGGTCGGCAGCCGTCGGTCGGCATCACCGTTCATAAGGCAACCATCACGCTGCGGATCACCGCCGAAGCAGAGAACGCCGCCGCCTGCATCGAAGCCATGCAACCTACCATCGCGACGATTCGCGACTGCCTGGGCACGTTGATCTTTGGCGAAGAGAACGAGGAGTTGCAGCATGCGGTCGTCAAGCTACTAAGAGCCCGATCACAAACCCTCGCGACGTTGGAGTGGGGATCGGGTGGTTTGCTCGCCGATTGGCTCTCGGAGGCAGACTCGTCGAGCGAAGTATTTCGCGGCGGAATCGTCGTTCGCACCGCCGCGTCGCTGGCCGCGACGATCGGCGAAAGAGAGTTGGGCGGGGTCGCGATTGAAGAGCATAAAGTGATAGGGCGTTTGGCGAGTCACGCCCGCCAACAGTTCGGTACAGACTTCGGACTGGCGCTCGGTGCGTTTCCAAGCGACCGCGCGACGGATGACGATCCTGGTGAAGTACACTTCGCCATTGCAACGCGCGATGAAGTTTGCTCGAAGTCAGTGCCCTTCAGTGGGCATCCGGACATTCTCAAAGAGCGTGCGACGAAACAAGCATTGAACTTCCTACGGCTGTTACTGCCACCATCGGTGTAGGCCGGACCAAGGCTCCGCGCAGTTCCGGCATCCGCCGAACGTGCGTCCTCCGCCGGAGCCGCGCGAAGCCTTGTTC
>CAUJKL010000545.1 GCA_963204995.1 Planctomycetota bacterium
CGCGGAGCGCACCCTGGGTTGCTTTCACAGAAAGATTTCAAACCCTGAAAGGGTTTCACAGCATCATCCTTGTCGAACCCTTTCAGGGTTCCTCGGTGTCTTTGTTCGATGAATCCCAGGGTGCGCTGCGCGACCCTGGGCGTTGTTGTTAAAGTCCTTCGGACTGTGGGGCCGGATTTCCCAGACCCCGGATTATTCACCGTAGGCCGAACCGAGGTCGCAAACCCATGCCGTAGCTGCGCAAACCGATTTGTTCTCACGCACGTTTTGCGACTCGTAGCCGGCTGCGATTTACGACCGAAGTTCCGGCGCAGCAACGGTTTGCTTGATACGGCCTACAGATGTCGTGAATAATCCGGGCAGACGACAAGTACTTGGCAAGGGGCGAAAGATGTGGGTAATGACAGGCTGGAAGCCTATCCCACGATTTCTTCACGCTCTGTCGCGATGATTGCAAGAAAAGTGGGGAAGTTATTTCGTGAGCGTTGCTTAAGTTACGGTCAAGGCCTTGTGGTTCGAGATGTGATGAGGCGTTAGTCGCCGAAACACCGGCGACCGACCGAGATGCGACAGAACTTGCTAGTTGCTAGTGGGGGACGAAACTAGATTCCACCGTCGCCTGTCTAACTTGGCGGCTGCTGTGGTCCACCATTCGAATGCGAACTTGAATCGCACGTAAGGGAAATGGATAAGGCGGAGAAGTTTCACGCTCGCCGACATCGTCGACCCCATTTTCACTATCACTGTCGAGGGCATCAGTTGCTTGATCGGCACCTTGCCGCCAAGCGATCGATGTATCCAAGGGGCCGTCTTGGTCGATACCATCGCGTTCATAATGAAACGACCAAGTATCGTAAGTCGCGACCGAGAGCTGCGAATAGGTTGCGACACCGCTGGAAAAGTGTGACCAGCCAGTATTGCTCGAACTCGTGAGTCGGTCATAGGTGTACGCCGATGATGCTGCTCCATGCGTTTTGCCCGCGTAGTTGAGGTCGACGAAGGCACCGCTACCGATCTGATTCACATACCTGTTTGGACCGGATGAAATCCATACACCGGCCCCGCCAACCGACCCGAAGCCGACATCGCCGGGAACCATGGGCTCGTCATCTGATTTGGCCCAGCCCGCCTCGCTCGCATTATCAGTCGTGCCATCGTTGTCATCGTCGACGCCGGCCTGGCCCCATCCGGTGTCCTCGCCGGGGTGAGCGGCGACGATTGCCAAGGGATCGAAAGCCCGAATGTCAAACGCCAACACATGCGGCAGCATCACATCCTCGCCTTGGTAATCGCCGGTCTTGATTACTCCCGGCTCAACGTAGGGCGCGTTCACTGGGTCTGGCTGCCGAATCAGCGGCAGCGATGTGGCACTTGTGAAGTCCCGGTCAACGTGATGAGGAAATGTTTCGAAGAAGTACTTCAAGTTCGGTGCGTTGGACGTATCGACTGCGACGATCCGGCGGTGTGCAAAACGATTCTGGCGATTCGTCAGATCGCCCAGTGTGTTCGCAACCAAAAACACTTGCACATCCGAGTTGGAGGATCCTGAAAACTGTTCCACGATGCGAACTGAAATATCGTTCTGGGAAAAGAATGTCCGCAAATTATTGTAGAGACTGCGGAGATCGGGTTGCGAGGTTGTGCTATACGTGCCAGAACTCGGAAAGGTAGCGACCGTTCCCAGATCCGGCCGAATCAGCAGCGTTCGACGATACAAGGTGTAGTCCTCGAACTCGGCGGGTTGCAGCGTACCGTTCCTGTTCACATCCGTGAGCGTGGTAAACCAGACTACCTCGGCCAGCGGCGACTCAATCGTTGTAACACCGCCAGAGCCATTGCTCCGCGAACCCAAAAAGTTTGCACCGTTGCTCCGTGCGGTGAACATCAGAATGTCATCCGCATCGCCAAAATTGGAATTCGGAGTGTTGGGTGACGTCCAAAAAAAACGCGAGCCATCGTGGTCCGCGCCGTCAACGTATTCGAAGTATCCCAGGCCATCGGCAGGGTCAGGCCAGGGAAGCGTCGGAATCGTCAACCCTGACAAATCGTCTTGCAATCGCAGCGAAACGGCGCGCAATTGACCGGCCATTTCCAAGGCCGCTCGATTGGTCGACACACCAGTTCCAACAATCGCAAAGGCCTGCGCCAAGGCAGCGACCAACATTAAGGTCAAGGCGGTTGCAACCAGCATCTCGATCAAGGTGAATGCACGTGTCGGCTTGACGAACCGGCGGGTGGGTAATCTGAAGTAGCAGATCTTCCGCGCACTCTGTCGATGAATCGTGTTGTCGTTCAACACTCTATCTCCTCTACGCGAGGCAATCTTTGGTGGTTTCTTCCAGCTCAAGTCCGTGCTCCGACGTGGTTACTCGATGATCCGTCGTAACAGAATCGCATCCTCGACATTGTGGTTTTCGCCCGGCTGAAACGCGACGGGAATCGAGCGATCTACGATATAGAATGCGCGATGGCGTTTCACGCTACCTGTTTCACGGCCAGCTTCCTGACCCAGGCGTTCGACGAACACGCCACTGCCGTTGTTCTCCACCGTGACTTCGAACATTCCCATCGTGACCCAAATGGCATACACGTTGGAACGTGTTGTCACGAGATTGGACAGACGTTGCATGTTCTGGTATCGAAAGTAAGGATTGCGGAACGGATCAATATGAGCGTCTCCACCGGTCACCGCAAAACGCCCATCTTTCTGCGCCTCCGTATGCGGATTGGTCGCGCTATTCGGCGTCAGCGTAGGACTTCGCAGCAACGTCGCATCAACACCAGCGCGTTTCATCGACTCGACTGGCACAAGATCTCCGGCATCTGGACCGCGGAAAGGATTGCCAGCCAGAGCAGGAACACTCGCGTCGAAAACAATTGCCCGGTCACCCGGGGCCGATGGAATGTAGCCTGTCGGCAAATCATACCCACGACGACTATCGAGTAAGGCATTAAAGTCCTGTAGCGTGCTGTTCGGTCCACGTATCGCATCCCAGACACGCTGTTCAAAGATTGTGTTGATATTCGGCTTTCCGGGCTCTCGGAACGAGAAGACGCGGTCAAACGGTGGGTGTAGCAATGCGGTGCCGTTACCACTTGCAAATGTACTTGGATTAAGCCAAGTCTCCGTTCCCATAAACCTTGATGGCACGTGCGTGTAGTCAAAGAGGCGATATAGGTTTGGGCCTGCCTCCCAGGCGGGTGGAATGGCACCATAATTGAAATACGTTGTTGTGAAGAAATTGAGCAGATGCCCGAATTGCCGCGGTTGGGGTATTGGAGATGTCTCTGGCTTGTAAATGTCTGCCGTTGTGTTGACAGAAAACTTACGTAGCAGTTGCGATGAACTCGTATGCGGTACGAGCATCATCTCATGTTGGCTGACGAAGGGGCGGTTGTTCCACGTTAGCCAAGGGAATGGCTCGCTGTCCGTACCCGAGGTCGTCGTTCGTGGGGCACCAACATACTCGGCCGACGGAGCATCCGTGTTATTAAATCGCGGTCCAAACGTATCGTTCGAATAACCCAACGTTGAATCAAGCAGGTAATCGAAGACTTGCGGGTCACCGCCGCCTGCCGGGTTAGCTATCGCGGCCGTCGCTTGCGTCGGCCAGAGCCGATTGGGCGGGGGCGTTACACCTGTCACACCACGTTCGCGTCCTCCGAATGGCTCGCCCGCATTCGTTCTTGGGGCTGGCAAAGGCGAACCAGAACCAGGGTCGTAAACACCCTCGAACACCGTCAGGTCGATCGACGCCTGATCGATAGTTCGATACGGATTACTAGTGGCATTAAACGGCACGAGCGGATTCGCAAGACGTTGCAAGTGTACCGTACAAACTCCGTTGG
>CAUJKL010000546.1 GCA_963204995.1 Planctomycetota bacterium
ACGAAACGTGTTGTCCCGAGCCCGTACACAACTCCGCGAATGCATTCACCAAGGCCGAGCGCCCGAGTGACCAACGAGAAACTGCGGCGCTGAGCAACAGGATAGCGACAGGATACGAATGAAACGCGTTGAAGAGTTGACCTTGAAGTGGATCGACGGCGACATACTGCCTGGCGAGACGGACGAGTTGGATCGCCTGTTGGCCGGCGATCCGCTCGCGCGACGAGTACAGGTGAAGCGATTTTCAATGCGAGTGAGGAGCGGCCTGATCTCGTTCGGTCTGATTGTCGTCGTGACGTGCTCGCATGCCGCGCCGCCGGAGTCGGAGAGAGCCGATACGTTGCGAGGACCGCTGACAGTACATCCTTCCAATCCGCGGTACTTCGCCGCGCCGGACGGACGGGCGGTTTGGCTGACCGGTTCGCATGCCTGGGCCACGGTGCAGGAACGAGGTGTCGAGGACTCCGCCGCTCACTCGCTACCGTCGCATCGTTGTCGAGTGCCGTTAACCGATTGTCAACACAACCGACTTTGGCGCCACCGACTAACATGAAAACCCGCCGCACTTCAATCGTGTCATTTGCCTTGCTCATGTCGAGTGCGACAATCGTCCAGGTTTCTAAAGGCACGAAGTATGATCCGGCGCGATTACGTTCTTCGTCAAACAATGTGGAGGCGAATAAGCCATGAAGTGCATGTTTCACGTTGTCTCCGCATTGTTCGTCGCCTTGGCGAGCCTTCCTGTCTTTGTGTGCCTGACTTCGGATGTTCACGCCGAAGTGACAATCGAGGGGACGCGTTGGTTCATCAACGGCAAGCCGACCAGCGCCGGCACGCCGTGCGACGGCCTGCTGATGAATGTGCGGATGGTCAACGCAACGTTTGAAGATCGCAGCCGGCCGGAGTTCGACGCGGAGAAGAATACAGACGAGTTCATCGCGACGATTGCCGACTATGCGGGACATGGCGTGAATGCAGTGACGCTTTGCCTGCAAGGCGGGATGCCCGGCTACGAAGGCGCGGTGAATTCGGCGTTCGAGCCGGATGGGTCGCTGCGAGCGGATTATCTGCGGCGAGTTGAAAAAGTGATTCGCGCGTGCGACGAGCGCGGCGTAGTCGTGATTCTCGGTCTGTACTATCAGCGGCAGTCGAAGATTCTCCGCGACGAAGCGGCCGTGCGGGCGGGAGTCGTCAACTCGGTTCGTTGGGTGCAATCGCTCGGCGTGCGCAACGTCGTCATCGAGATCGCCAACGAGTATCCGCATAACGGCTTCAAGCACGAGATCATCCGCAGCGCGAAAGGTCAGGCATCGCTAATCCGGCTGGCGAAGGAAACCGCGCCGCAGTTGCTCGTCACCGCCAGCGGTTACGGCGACGGCACAGTACACGCGGAGGTCGCCGAAGCGTGTGACTTCCTGACGCCGCACTGGAACGGGACGAAGGTCGAAGACATCGCCGCGCGCGTTGCGGCGCTCAAGAAGTTTGGCAAACCGATCGTCTGCAACGAGGACGACAAGACGGGCAAGAACGCTGTTGCGGCGATGAAGGCGTCGGTCGAGAGCGGCTGCGGATACGGGCTGATGCTGAAGGATCACAACCAGACCTTTCCGTTTCACTTCAACGGAGCCGCGGACGATCCGGTTTATTACGCGGCGCTCAAGACGCTGACCAAGGGCGCGCCTGGAGCGAAGCTCGAACCGAATCAAGCGGCGAACAAGGTTGCTTACTTCCCACCGCCGGAATCACAAGGTGGCTGGCGGGCCGTCGAGAACGAAAGTGAGATCGAAACAATCGGCGGCATGGACAAGACGAAGATTGCTGAGGTGCGCGAGTGGCTGCTGAAGTCGGACGAGCGCCCGTTCGCGGCGGTCGTGATCCGGCACGGCACGATCGTCCTGCAGGTGGAACGCGGCAATAGCGCGGCGACCGACTCGCGACGAGTGGCTTCGGTTTCCAAAGCGATCTGTGCGACCGTGCTGGCCATCGCAGCGCAGCGCAGCCAGCAGGGACTCGCGCCGCGCAAGATGACGTTTGACGACAAAGCGTTCGACTTCATCCCCTGGGCCAAACCGCTGAGCGATCCGCGCAAGGCGGGGATCACCGTCAAACAACTACTCAATCACACATCCGGCATTTGCCCGGAAGCCACCGGCGCGCCGAACGATGGCTCGTGGGATTACGTGCTCGGCCACAGCGGCGACGCGCGGACGGCGAAACTCGCCTTCGATCCGGGTACTGCTTGCGGCTACTCGACACACGCCCTGGTGCATGCCTCGCTGGTTTGCGAAACGGTGACCGGCAAACCGTACGACGAGTTCGCCGTCGAGGCACTGTTCCAACCGTTGGGCATCGAGAAGTGGTGGTTCCAGTTTTACGACGGCGGCAACGTCGGGAAGAAGCCGTCGCACGGCCTGGGCCTGCCGGCGCGCGAGCTGGCCCGCGTCGGTTACTGCATGTTGCACCATGGGCGTTGGCACGACCAACAAGTGATCCCGCGGTGGTTTGTGGAACAGACGGGAAACTCGTCGCACGATGTCACGACACCCGAGATGCGTTGGAAGCTGAACCCGGCCGTATTCACGCTCGGCTGGGAACTGCCCGCGAAACATTTTCCCGAAAGCGGCAAACACATCGTCGGCATTCCCGCCGATGCGCGTTACAAACCGGGCAGCGGTGGGCAACTGCTGGCGTTCGTCCCCAGCCTCGACCTGGTCATCGCCCGCCAGACCGGCGGCAGCGGCCAGTGGGATTACGAAGAGTATCTGCGCCGCGCGTGCGACGCTGTGTTGCATGACCGGTGAGTGAAAGTCGGCGCGGCGCAAGGGTTAGCTGGAACAACCTCCTAAAACGGAAGGTAGACATTTCGACTCCGCCACTCTTCAAATTCGGACGCGGACCAGATTAGCACGAGGCATTCGGCAGCCGATGATAAGCCTTGCTCCACGACCGTGGTGAATTCAACGGAGGGCTTCATGCGCCGAACGGCACGGATGACCGTTCCCCGCGGATCCTCGTCCGCAAGAAATCGAGGAAGGCTCATGGCACGTCTTTATCCGACGTGGGTTTGCGGCTCGCACGGAGACGGTCAAGCAACGATCCGTTCGCGGCATCGCTCGTCTGCTGGAAGTGCGCCCACGTGGCAGCTTGCTGTGACAAATACTTGTCGATCTCGTCCTTGTTGCGGAGATAGTAGGCGATCGCCCCGTACACCTGTTCCGCAGCCAGCGTCGGGAATTCTTCGACAATCGCTTCCGGGGTCTTGCCTTCCCAGTAAGCGCGCACGACCGAGTCCAAGGAGACACGACTATCAGCAATGCGCCAGGTCCCTTCATCGGTTTTATCGACGTACTGAACGGTACTCGGCGAGATCGTCATCGTTTTCTCAACGTTTCAAAAAGATTCTGAATTGCCGCCGCGCGTCGTTGCTCAACCGGAACGATTATTCTAGCACGGGTGCTAGTGCCGGCGGAGACGTCGCTCGGGCATCCCGAAAGCAACATCGACGGACACGGCGTGTACGGCTTTAACTGGTGGACCAACGGCGTGCAGACGGATGGCGAGCGACTCTGGCCCGCCGCGCCGACGAGTGCCTTCGCGGCCCTCGGCCATAACAACAATAAGGTGATCCCGGACTGGAACATGGTGATTGTGCGGTTGGGGCTGGATCAGGACGACGTCAAGATTTCCGACGCCGTGTGGTCTGGGTTTCTGCGTTTGGTCGGCGACTCGCGAGTGGAGGGTGATGGCGTTGACGACTCCGGCCAAGAAACCCCTGTGAGCTTTCGCGTTCACGAGATCGGTCGGCCAACCGGCAACGGTTTTGGGCAGACGTCGGTGGTGGATGTCGACCAAGATGGCGATCTCGATTCCATTTCCGGTCGGCAATTTGGCAACGTGTTTTGGTTCGAGAATCAGGAAGCAGATAAGTGAGTTCAGCATCCAATTGGCGGAGAAAGCAAAGACCGATGCCGGTGGCGTGGCGTTTGATGTCGATGGCGACGGCTGGGTCGATCAAGTATCCGGCGGCACGTGGTTCCGCAATCCTGGCAAGCCTCGCGAAGCGGCTCGCTGAGAACGATTTGAAAACGGCACGACGCCGACTCACGACAATTTGGCGGTAGACATCGATGGCGACAGAGACATCGACATCTTCACGAAACCTTGGCGCGGCGACCTACATCTGTTCGTCGAGAAGTTGCTAAAATGACCCGCGAAGCCAAACGCCACTCTCAACTAGCGCCCAACGGTAAGCGAATGGTTTAGCGTTCACTTTGAGACTTTACGGTTTTGGCAAAGGCCACGGGATAAGCCCGTGGCATTTCGTTCGACGGTAAACTCTGAACTGAATCGCCCGGGACGTATCGGCGGTTCCATGCGGATATCCGCCCAACAACGTACAATTTGCGGACAGACGGAACAGCCAAAACATCGTTGCTCCCGCTTTCATCGTCATTCAAGTTGCTTCTTCCTTATGTCCGCCGCCACACCACTCCAGCAGCTGCTCGCCTTCTACCGCGCTGCCGCCGTCACCGAACGCGAAACGGGAGCTTACTTCGAGCAGCTGATTCGCACCTACCTGCGGCACGAGCCCACTTATGCCGATCTCTACAGCGACGTCTGGCTGCTTGGCGAAGTCCCCGACGAGTACGGCATCGATCTCGCCGCACGCGGGGCACCGGCGAGTTTCACGCCATCCAATGCAAGTTCTATGCGGAAGACTACCGCGTTCAAAAGGTGGGACGAGAACGCGAAAGCCGCACTGTTCAACCAGCAGCCGCCCGTCTCTCGCATCGATCTGCACGATCTGGAAGCCAGCCAAATCGATTGGTCCAAATACCAGGCGGATGCCCCGCCGGCGCTGAAGCCAAAACACGAGCCACGTCCGCACCAGCAAGCCGCGATCAAGAACGTCGTCTCCGGCCTCAAGCACGAAGACTGCGGCAAACAGTTGCATGTCATCACGTTCTCAGAATCCGTCGAACTCGGCATGCTGACCGATTACAAAGTCATCGTACTCACGACGGACGAAGACCAGGTCAGCGAGTGGCCGCAAGATCTGTTCAAGGACGACAATGTTCCCCGCACTATTCGTTACTGGGATCAGATATTGAGTAAATGGCAGACTCACACGTCGTCCGACTTCCCACAACCAGCTGAATTGCATTAAGATGGGGTACCAAAACACACCTGATCGGAAAGACGCCGCACGCAGATATCGCCGACCCGGCACGGACAACTAAATGGTGCAGAAGAAATATACGGTAGTCTCCCTCTTCTCAGGTGCGATGGGACTCGATCTCGGCCTAGAGCAGACTGGCCGCTTTCGAGTCGTCGCGTGCGTTGAAAAGGAGCACGCGTTCTGCGAGACAATTCGAGCCAATCAGAGAGCTGGCAGACTCGCCCCAGGACTGAAAGTTTTCGAGGGCGACATATCAGGTGTTACACCGCAAGACATCCTCGATGCAACCGGATTGAAGGCCGGTGAAATAGACTTGGTTACTGGTGGGCCGCCTTGCCAGTCCTTCAGTACGGCAGGCAAACGTGGGACCGTCCAAGATCCAAGGGGGACGCTGCCCTGGCAGTACCTTCGTTTTGTCGAGGCTCTTCAACCTCGTTTCTTTCTCATGGAGAACGTGAGAGGACTTCTCTCGGCGGCTCTTCGGCATCGCCCAATCAACCAGAGACCTGAAAAGGGCGGCCCACCGCTCAAGGCCGACGAAGAACCCGGTTCTGTCATTCGGCTATTCGCCGAGGACATTCAGAAAGTCAGCGGATGCGGCTACCACATGGATTGCTTTGAGGTGAATGCCGTCAACTACGGCGCACCACAACTGCGTGAACGAGCCCTGTTCATCGGAAACAGGTTCAATGCCGTCGTGAATTTCCCTGATCCGACGCATGGTTCATCGAACGGCGAGAAACCAAAGCAGCAAACGCTCTTTCCCGAAGACGAAGTTCTCCAACCGTGGATGACACTCGGTGATGTCATCGGAGACCTGAGCGAAGCCGATCCCGTCATCATGGATTTCAGCCCTCGAAAGAAGAGCTTCCTTTCGCTCGTTCCCCCGGGATCGAACTGGAGAAGTCTCCCTGAAGAAGTGCAGAAACAATCGATGGGCAAAGCTTGGGTAGCAAAGGGTGGGAGGTCTGGCTGGTGGCGTAGATTGAACTTTGACTTGCCCTGCCCAACGCTTGTAACGATGCCAAATCATGCAAGCACGTCACTGTGTCACCCGACTGAGGTAAGGGCACTAACATTGAAAGAGTACGCGCGGATTCAGGAGTTCCCCGACGACTGGGAGTTTTGTGGCAAAACGCATGAACAGTATGCACAAGCGGGCAACGCCGTTCCTGTTCGTTTGGGTCGTGTAGCCGGTAACGTCATTGCCGCAGAGTTGGATCGACTGGCGACCAAGAATTGGGAACCGTATCCAGCCAAACCGGAATCGTTTCGAATCATCTACGTGCAGTCGCATGTGCGAACTCGCCAGTGGTTCAAAAACGGAAAGACTTTCGTTTGGCAAGACGACGATAAAGATAACCCCACCTACGCCTCGCCGAAGACAAAGCGGCGATCAAAAGCACTCTGAGTGAAATAGATGGCACATCCTGGCATGCCTCGCCCTGAGGCATTGAAGTTGTCGAAGGCCAAATTGCTGGAAACTCTGGTGCGAGTGGACAGTGACAAACAGTCTTCTGATCGTGCATTGGAGATGGAGAACGATTTCCGCACTCGCATTGCGAACCATGTACAGAGCTTGCCGACGAAGGATGCAAAGTTCGCCAAGTTCAATACGAATCCCTTCGTGCTGATGTTTTATACGCTTCAGCATGGTTTCCGTCGAATCAGCGAGATCGAAGAGGCAATATTGCCAGCAAAGGTTTTCTCGTCCATGGAGACCTCGGCAGGCCGAATGGTTGAATCCGTCGTTTTGCCACAATACGGCTGGGAGTTTGCACCGAGTGAAATGCACTCGATTAACTCAGCGATCGACGGCAAGAAAATGATGGACGACACTCTTTGCCTCGCCGCGCTCAAGAGCGGGCCACGCTGCTTGAATGATGAAATGAGTGAGAACTTTGCCGATGCAATTCTAATGAACTGCGAGGCTTGGGCAAAAGCGTCTGCTATAAAGAAAATTGATTTCACGTATGGCGTCCTGTACGGAACGAAGAAGCAGTCGAACAAGAAGGATTGGCACATTCTTCGGAACATTGCCAAAAAGCTGCATTCGGGAGTTCGTGAGGGACCGGAAAACCAGTGGCACTGCAAGTTCGTGAAGAAGAAGGTTGAAGTGACCGTTACCGTGCGGATCGGAATCGACCTTTGGAATTATGTAGCTGGTCATGAATTGGCCTTTCTGGAGATTTGCACTTCGCTGCTTCGAGCTTGCGTGCAACCATCCAGGACCGAACCCGGAAAGCAAAATTACACGATCTCTGATCTCGAACAGATCATTTCGATTGCTGGGATTCCTAGATCCTTCAATACCAAGATTCTTCAGCGATCACAGCTTGAATGGCTTTTCTTCATTGCTCGCCATTTCTGTGATGAACTGATTCCTGGTGACTTCACCTCCCTGAAAGCGAAGAAGTAGCCACCTTGAATTAAACTGACCAGCGGCCTCGGTTCCTTCAACTGAATTCGATACATGAGCCTCGATTTCGGACAACTCCAGCGAAAGGCTCGTGTAGGTCAGTTGGCGCTGATTTTCGATCGCGTAGTTGATATACAGACGGACGGCGGCAGCCAATGCTTCCAACTCCATTTCTATGCCCAGAAGGAAGACCGAGACAAAACTCCGCGTCTTTCCAAATCACAAAGTGACGCATCCAGCGAACTCCGGGCGCATTTCCAAAACTTCTTCCTTAACAAAAGGCGACGGCAAGTCGCTCACCAAAGAAGACCTCAACTACTAAATCTACGGCCTGCTATATTCGCCGGACTATCGCGAGTGTTTCAAAGACAATCTCAGCAAAGAACTTCCCGGCATCCCCAACGTGAAGAAGTTCGCGGATTCTCAGGCGTTCACGCATGCGGGACGCGACTTGGCGCATTGGCATCTGGATTACGAACAACGGGCTGGACGGCTTGAAGGACGAACCGTTGTGGGTCGTGAAGATGAAGTTCCCGCGCCGTGAAGATCCGCAGACCGGCAAGAGCGTGGCCGACAAAACCGCCGTCATCTACAACCAATTCATCACCGTCCGCGACATCCCATTGGCCGCTTATAACTAAGTCGTCAACGTCAATTCGCCGAACGACGCATACATCGACGCGGCACGAATCGACTTCGCGGCGATTCAGACTCGCAGCCCCGGCACTCGCTGCGGTCTGCAAAACTCGCTCCAGCACAACCAGATCGCCCTCGACTGGATTCGCCGCTGCGAAGCGCGCAACAACCTCTGTTCCGTATATTGATATGCCGCACGACGGCAAATGTGTCACGCAATCTTGCCGTTCCAGGAGAATTGCCAATTCTTGCGACACTTTTACCGACGAGTGGCATATAGATGAATGTCGATCTTCCGCGAAAACTGACGAGGACAAATGACCATGAAACGACGTGAATTCCTGGCCGTGACAGGCCAGATCGCCATGTTAACTGGGGCCTCACGGTATTCCGTTGCCGAGGATCGGCAGCCAGCAACCGAGCCCGCGTCCGGGCCGCTCCGAGTGCATCCGAAGAACCCGCGTTACTTCGCCGATGGCAACGGGCGGGCAATTCTGCTGACCGGGTCGCACATGTGGAACAATCTTGTCGACATGGGGCGTAGCGATCCGCCCGCAGCGTTTGACTTCGCGGCCTATCTCGACTTCCTCGATCGATACGGCCACAACTTCATTCGACTCTGGACCTGGGACTCAGTCACCTGGGACACACGGGCGAATCGCGGATTGGGAAAGGATTTTGTTCATCGAGTCGCACCGCTGCCGTGGGCGCGAGTCGGAGCCGAGAAGGCACTCGACGGGAATCCGAAGTTCGACTTAACCAAGTTCGACCCGCTGTACTTCGAAAGGTTACATGCGCGTGTCAGCGAGGCCGGGCGGCGCGAGATCTATGTTTCGGTAATGCTGTTCGAAGGCTGGGGGCTGATGCACGGCAATCGCGGTCGAGCGGCCCCGGCAGGTTGGGCCTGGCGCGGACATCCGTTTAACGCGGACAACAACGTCAACGGCATCGACGCCGGAGTCAAAGGCGATCCCAACAGCGGTCGACCGCACAGCCTCGGCAATCGCGACGCCAATGCGATCCAGGCTGCGTACATCCGCAAGGTCGTCGATACGGTGAACGAGCTGGACAACGTGCTGTACGAAGTGATCAATGAAGGTGGTGAAAAAGAGTGGGACTGGTGGGTCGTCGAGACGCTGCGCGAGCACGAGCGCGGCAAGCCCAAGCAGCACCCGATCGGGATCACGGGCCACGGTGCCGAAGATGTGAAGAGCATGCTGGCCAGTCCGGCCGACTGGATCTCGCCCGGATCGCGCGACGGCTACAAGGATGATCCGCCAGCCTGGGATGGCAAGAAAGTCAGCCTGCTCGATACGGATCATGTCTGGGGCATCGGCGGCAATCAAGCCTGGGCCTGGAAGAGCTTTCTTCGCGGCCATAATCCGCTGTTCATGGACCCGTACGACGGTGAAGTGCTGGGCAAACGATTCGACGCGCAATGGGAACCCGTTCGTCGCAGCATCGGTTTCGCCCGCCGACTCTCGCTGCGCGTCGACCTGGCCGCAATGATCCCACACGACGAACTGGCATCGACGAAGTACTGCCTTGCCGATCCCGGTGCGGAGTATCTCGTGTATGTGCCACGCGGCAACAAAGTAACGGTCGATTTGACGAAAGCGAAAGGACAACTGACGGTTTCGTGGATCGACTGCACCAGCGGCGAGACACGCGGCGGCGACGCGGTAAGTGGTAATGGGAAGCGAGAATTCGCCTCACCCACTGCGGGCGACTACGTCCTACATTTACGCACCGAAAAAACATGAAGTAACGAGTGACCATGTCTACTGAGAACTGCGAAAGTTGCTACGAACAAGGAGTCACCAGCATGACACGACATTCTTCTCGACACTTGCTCAGATTGGCGGAGGCAATGGTTTCTGTCATTGTTTTCGTCGGCCTTGCGTGGGCTGTCGAGCCTCAGAGCGAGGGAAGGACGGTTCTGGGAGTGCAAGAGACTCGCTTTACGATCAACGCGAGACCCACCTTCCTGCTGGGAATCAGCTACTACGGGGCGCTGGGGGCTTCGCAGGATTCTATCTGCCAGGATCTTGATGATCTGCAGCGTCACGGCTTCAACTGGCTTCGCGTGTGGGCGACTTGGGGCGCATTCGATCACGACGTCTCGACCGTGGATGCACGCGGCGAACCACGTGCCCCGTTTCTGGACAAGTTGCAATGGCTCGTTGCCGAGTGTGATCGGCGCGGCATGATCGTGGATGTGACGCTGACGCGCGGGAAGCGCTCGGCCAAGTCGTTGGCCGGCGGCAACTTGCCTGACTTCGAGTCACACCAGCGAGCGGTGGAGACGATCGTCAATGCGTTGCAGCGGTATCGCAACTGGTATCTTGATCTGGCGAACGAGCGCGATGTGCGGGACGAACGGTACGTCCCGGTCGATGAGCTAAAGAAGTTGCGTGAGGTGGTTCGCCGCCTCGATCCGCAACGACTGGTCACGGCTTCGTTTGGCGGACACGATCTCTCGAAGCGTGATGTGCAAGACTCGCTGATCGACGCGGGCCATGACTTTCTCAGTGTCCATCGGCCGCGCAACGCAAAGTCGCCGGGACAGACCGCAGCTCGCACGCGAGAAGTGCTGGCGCTCGCGGCCGAGTTGAATCGACCGGCACCGGTGCATCACCAGGAACCGTTTCGCCGCGGCTATGCGGGTTGGGAACCGGTGGCCGATGATTTTCTAACAGATCTCCGCGGCGCGATCGCCGGCGGTGCCGCGGGTTGGTGTTTTCATAACGGCTCGCAGCGTACCACTGCCGACAACTACCCGCGCCGCTCCTTCGATATGCGCGAGCAGCGACTATTAGATCAACTGGATTCCGAAGAGCGAATCGTTTTGGCCAAAGCCCGATCGGTTCTTGCTGAAACCGGAGAGAAGTGATGAAGCGTCGTGACTTTCTGATCGATGCGGCCTGTGCCACGGGCATCGCGTTTTCGGCGGTGCTGGCTCACTGTGATTCGCCGGCGGCAGGCGCGGATGAACAACAAGGCAAACAACGCCGCGCGGCCACGGGGCCGTTGCGCGTTCACCCGACGAACCGTCGATACTTCACGGACGGCAGTGGAAAGGCGGTGTATCTGACCGGTTCGCACACCTGGGGCAGTCTGCAGGATGGGGGCGTCGTCGATCCACCACCCGCATTCGACTTCACGGCGTATTTAGACTTCCTGGAGAAGCACAAGCACAACTTCATCCGCTTGTGGCGGGCGGAGCCAACTCGCTCAGTCTGGAAAGACAACCCGGCTCATTACTATGCGCCTCACCCGTGGCTGCGCACCGGTCCCGAAAACGCTTTGGACGGGAAGCCTCGGTTTGATTTGAGCAGGCTCGATGACGCCTACTTCGACCGTCTGCGTACCCGAGTGGCCGCTGCCGGCGAGCGCGGCATTTACGTGTCGATCATGCTGTTCGAAGGCTGGGATCTATACTACTCGTCTTGGGATGGACATCCCTTCAACGTCCGGAACAACGTGCAAGGAATCAACGGCGATCCGAATGGCGATGGCAAGGGGCTGGAGATTCAGATGTTGGCGGTCCCCGCGGTGACCGTCGTCCAGGAAGCCTATGTGCGGAAGGTCATCGACACGGTAAACGATCTGGACAACGTCTTGTACGAGATCTCGAACGAGTCACGCCTTCTCGGCTCGAAAGTCAGCTCCCAAGGCTGGCAATATCATTTCATTCAATTCATCAAACAGTACGAATCGACGAAGCCCCGGCAACATCCCGTTGGCATGACATCTCAAGGCTACGGGGGCGGCGATGATTCGGAGATCCTGTTCAACAGCGTGGCCGACTGGATTTCGCCCAACCCCGACAAATACGACTTCCGCAAGAATCCTCCGGCGAGCGATGGAAGGAAAGTGATCCTGTTGGACACGGACCATCTGTGGGGCATTGGCGGAGATCGAACGTGGGTCTGGAAAAGTTTCCTGCGCGGATACAATCCGATCTGGATGGACCCGTTCGATCGCAGCCGTAACGGAACGACGAACACGTGGGGACCCGTGCTGCCCGCCGACGCCCACGAGGTCCGCCGCAATCTGGGCTACACGGTTGGCTACGCGAAGAAGATGGACCTCGCCGCCATGACGCCGCTCAACGATCTGGCTTCGACCGCATACTGTTTGGCCTCGCCGGGCCACGAGTATCTCGTCTATTTGCCCGAAGGGCGCGAAGTGACGGTGGATCTCTCGGCGACGGCGAAAGCGTTGATAGTCGAATGGTTCGACCCAAAGTCCGGCGCGATGCAACGCGCTGCAAATGTAACTGGCGGCACGCGACGTTCGTTTCACTCACCGTTCGACAACGACGCAGTGTTGTATCTTGCGGTGACCGGCGGAAAGGACCAGCAGCCATGACGCGAGTTTCTGACCGTTCGGCCAAGCGAAGAAGAGCTTTGGCGCTGTGGTGCATGATTCTACTGCTGATGTGCTTCACGAACACGTTCCCTTGCTCCCGCAAACGAGAGTTCGCGTCACCGTCACTGGGTGTTGATAACGATTGGGTTCTCGTACTTGACGAGGCAACTCAGGACTATTCAATCCCCGGCGTACCGGCGCGAGTCCAAGCGAAAGATGTTCTCATGGGGCCAAGTCACGACGCAAGGCGTTCCTACAAGCGGACTCAATGAAACGGTGATGGGCCCTCTGAAGCCACAGGGGAATTCGCAATGAATTTGCTTTTACGTGCATGCTGTTTACTGGTTCTGTTGGCGCGTAGCAACGCCGCCGCCGCTCAGGGCATCGTCTCATCGCCGCCGCACGTGCCGCGGCAAGGTGCGAATCTGATCGTCAATCCGTCGGTCGAGACGAAGGCGAATTGGTCTTTCGCGCGCGATGCGGAGTACGACGACTCCACCTCCCGAACCGACGACGGCTCGGGTTCGATAAAGCTGGTGACGCCGCCGCCGAGTATGGCGCTGACGGAGTTGATCGCGGTCGAACCTGGCAAGCGGTACACGTACGGTTTTTACATCAAGACGCTGAACGGCCCGACCTACGTCGGAGCGCAGATCAGCCTGCACGACAGTAACCGCAAGTTCCTCCGCAACCACGCATCGGGCCGGGGCGGCACGTCACGTGACGGCCAATGGGAGGAGTATGCCTTGCCGTTCGTTGTGCCAGAAGGCGTGGCATTCATCGGCTGTCAGGTGTTCAAAACGGAAAACACGAAGCCGGACGGTGTTGTGTGGGCGGATGATTTTTATCTGGGCGAAGGACTTGGGCTCGAGCAGCCGCCTGCGGCGAAGAAACCTTTCGACGGGGCACACGTTCGCGTCGACGCGCTCGGTAATTTCGAG
>CAUJKL010000547.1 GCA_963204995.1 Planctomycetota bacterium
GCCCGCTTTCGCAAGATTCAGGATCGGCACACCTAGTTTGCTCTGAAGTCGATTGATGATGCCGCCACCGAACAAAGGGACCGGATAGTCAAACCAAGAATCGCCTTCAGCAAAGATCTGCAGCGGTTGAATTCCGGCCGCTGCCGCCGCTGGCGCTCTACGTTTCGGCGCTCGAGCGGCTTTGACGGGCAGAGGCTTCACACCACGTTGTTTCATGATCGAGAGCGTCGCCTCGTACTCGCGAATGCGTCGGTCAAGCTCTTCTTCGTTTTGCTGTTCAAGTCTTTCACGCTCGGCACCAATGGTTGCGGGCGACGCGGCAGGCACCCTTGCGGCCGCGCGGCTGACACTGGCTCGCCGAGCGCGCTTCGGCGATTGAGCCTGAACCAACGCTTGGGCCTCGGCTAATGTCACAGGTCCGCCGCCTGCCGCCGTACCACGCGTGGAGCGAGTTGCGGCCCGGCTCTTTTTTGTCGGTGTCTTTTCCTTTTTCTTGGACTCTTTCTTCTTCGCTTTCGTGATCTTGACTTTCTTTGCCATCTTGGTCACCTGCTTTCATCAAATGTTTTCAAAAGTGCTTCGAGCGCGGCAAGCTCCTGCGGAATCTTTTTCTTCAATTTAGCGTGGCAGCGTTTATCGAATGACTGTGAAGTGGACAGCAATTCGAAATCGCGATCCTCGTTGAAGTACAGTGGACAGTTCTTTGCACCACCCTCGTGTGACCCCAAATCCGCCAGCATTCCTGCTATCGCCGACACCGTGGCGTTAGCGATGGTCCTGTCCACGTCCGGTCCTTCTGCGGCAAGTTCAGGGAAGCCGGCGCAAGAGAAAATCACGACCGGCGGCTTCTTGTTAGCTGGCCACCAGCCATACAAATTGAGCCAGTCATCGTCTCGAAGCCAGTGTCGCGTGATACAGGCCAGAATGTTGACGCGAAATTCGACCGTGAATCGTTCGAGGCGCCGCGCCAGCTTCTCGGCCCACAGGTAAGGAGTGCCATCCTCGGCTTTCTGATTGACATCCCAGACATCAAGCGGAGTAGATAGAGTCACCAACTCAAAGCCAAACCGCATTTGAGAGCCATTCATGGTTTCGAGCGTACGGTCGAGTGCCGGAAACATGCTGTCCATATCCCAGACCGCAACTCGCACCGGTCGATCCTGTATCGCCCGGCGACTCGCACTTCGTACGGAGGTGAATTCCGGATGGGTAAGCTCTCGCTTTTCACACAAAGCCATGTTGGGATCTCGCGCGTAGACTACCGGCACGGCCCAATCGATGAGTTCTCCTTGCATCGAGCAATTCACGCCGATACGCGCCTCGCAAGCCGCCTGACCGATGCTCATCCCATGTCCCAGCGACCAGTAGAAATGACGCGCGAAGGAAGTAGCCGATGTGTCCAGAACGCTGTATTGATTGGCGACTACGGCCGGTAGCCCGTGTGCCACCAGCGATTGTGCCAGCCCTTTGTTGAAATTGCCTCGGCCGCCCGAGCCGCTTTGGCAGGCATTCAAGAACACCAAGCTCACACCGCGCTTGCAGAAAATCTCGCGCACCGAACGTTCGCCAAGCGGGACGTGTCGCCCCTGGTCATCCTCAAAGAACAAGGCACCTGCTTCTGTCGAGTCTTCGAAGATTCCGTGGCCGATGAAATGCACCACCGTGAACCTTCCCGTTGCCAGGTATCGCTGGATCGTGATAGGCGTCGCACGAGCCAACACCTCGACTTTCACCAACCCATCGTCTTCAAGAGGAAGGAACCCGCGGCGGATGACATCTACTTCCTGCTCGACGGACAGGTGGCCGAATCTCACGGGTTGTGCGGACGCGACGAGAATGTTCAACGGCCCCCGTTGCCTGGGTGCTGCGTAAGCCGGAACGGCCGTCAACACATTGCGTACCAGATGAATCTCTTCCGTCGCCAAAAAACTTCTACGTGTCGTATCGTAGGCGAACTCCCAAGGTTTTTCGGCAATCCACGGAATCATGGACGTCAACACGATATTGAGTTTGCGATTCGCTTGCCCGGCACGCGCTTCGTCATAGAGTCGCCGCACGTCGCCTTGGAACAGAGTTTCAAAGAGTTGCCCACCAAACTTCACCATCTCGTCGTCGGTCGGGAGCGAGCCCGCTTCGCGATTTGTATACTTCTTGATCCGCTCATGCGTGCGAATGATGTTGCCATATTGAGTCGGCTGTTCCTTGGTGCCTCTCAGTCGCATGGCGTTTGTCACTCGCGCACCACCGTAGCTAGCGAACACGCGGGCAAACTTTGGACGTTCGTCATCCGACCGCAGGTCGATGTTGGCCGCGTTCCGCCCGCTGGCTTCGCGTTCCGGATTGAACCCATCCATGATCACGATTTCGAAGTGACCGAGCTCCTGCGGTCCGCCGAAAGTCGCCGGCAGCGGCTCTGACACTCGATGAGCTGCTGAGGCATCTGACGTTGTCGTGTCCAGAGCGGGAGGCGACTGTGCTCGCGTTTTCGGGTAGACCGTTCCTGCGAACTGAAAGTCCTTACTATTGATATCGCTGCCGCCCCGGATCGGCTTTCCGGTCTTGGTGATCGAACCAGGAATCTCGTAGCACATGATCGATAGCGGATCCGATTCGGTCGTACCCATGATCGATTTCTTTGACAGCGGCGTAAGCACTTGCTCGATCGTCTCTTCCTCGGTCCAACCTTGAGTACGATCGTAAAAGGCGATTGCCTTGCGCCGGTCGATCTTCTTGACCAAGTCGGAACGCATATGCTCATGCTCGAAGCCCAGCGTGTGACCGGCTTCGTGACGTACGACGCGGCGAAACTCGGCTTCCGATGTACGAATCGTAAACCCTTCGAGGTTCAGTGTTGGTTCGTTGTCAGCGATGCCGAGGATCTGCGTGCCGACGTAAGACCAATAACCTGCCATGTCCGGCGGGTCATCGAGTCGGGCGATGCGCACTTGGCCGGTGCCGCGAGTTTCCCGGAAGTTGATGTTGGCAGTCTTGCTCCAGGCATTCATATGCAACAGGATGCGAGCGCGAAGTTCCTTGGTCGGATTATCCAGGAATTGCACCGTGAGATTCACGCCCGCCGCCGGCCATCTGCTGCCAACCAGCAGCGCTAAGCGGCGCGGCCCGCCACGACGCCCAACCGCGGTGCGTTCCACGGTCTTGGTTGCTAGAGCGTTGGCGGGATTGATCTCGACGCTTCGTCGAATCGCAACATCAGCTTGTGATGCCGTCAGCGACTTAGGCACGCAGAGAATTACTGCCATGTCGATGTCCCCGCCTTGGCCGAAAAGCAGTGTAGTCAAGCCAGATTCCACCAACAGGATATCCAGAAAGACTATGCTTTGCCAGCTTTTCTTATCGCGAATTCTCAAGGCGGCTTTGCCGCAAAGTGGGGTAAGCTTCCAGCTTGCCGTCTGCTAAGAAACGCAAGCTAGAAGCTTACGCCACGGCGAAGTCTCTACGTAATTTCATCAGACGCAGCCATAACTGATGTAACAGACTTACGAAACTCGGAGCGATAGACCGGCTCATCGTGCATCCGCATGCGACGTTCGAAATGTGTGTGATAGTCGAGGTCGTGCTCTGCGGGACGCTCGCCAACTTCAAGCGGCCCTTCCAAAGACACTTCAGCAGCGATCAACTCGTGGGTCGTCTGAAAATACTCTTCCACGTCGGTCCAGAAGTGTAACGATCCACCTGGGACAAGCACTCGTTGAATGTCGCGCAGGAACTCGGGCTTCATGACTCGGCGTTTGCGATGGCGGTCTTTCCACCAAGGATCGGGAAAGTAAACATGCACGGCATCCACGCTGTCGTCCGTCAGAAACTCGCGGAACAGCCGCAATCCGTCACCACTGATCATTTTCCCATTTGTAAGTTCACGTTTGGCGAGTCGCCCGGCCGCGTGCCGAGCGTACTTGCGAGCCATCTCGATGCCGAGAAAATTGTGGTCTGGATGCGAAGTGGACGCTGTCTGCATAAAGAGGCCCTTGCCGCTGCCGACTTCAACCTCAAAAGGGGCCTCGCGACCAAAGAGTGCCGTAGGACGGAACAGGGTTTTGCGCAGTTCCTGCCTACCTACTCCTTCTCAGCTCTAGCTTCGCGCAAGCGCGTGAACCAATCGCCCTCCTGCGGTGCCGGGCCGGGCGGCAGGGGGCCGATGTAGCTCGGCAGGTTCCCGCCGACTCCGCCGGTTGCCAGCTTACCGTCCGCGGCGATCCGCAGGTAATCCGCCTGCTGCGGATCGTCCGACAGGAACGGCCCGGCCACGATCAGGTCGGTCGGCTGCTTGGGGAAAAAGGTCCATGCATCGGGCATCTCCTGGAACGCTGCGGCCCCGAAGCAGTTGTGGCCAATCTTCCACACACCATTCACCACTTTCAGATCCTCTGGATTCAAAAGGAAACCAGACAATGACTCCGAGCGAATGATATTGTTCTCGATGGTAACCGCCCGGCACAAAGCCCGCCGATCCTCGTGATCCTTATCCGGTCCCAAAGCCCAAAAGGCATTCCACTTGACGTCAAATAGATTGTTTGCGACCAGGTATCGGCCGGTAGTCGCAGCGGTATTTTCTGGGCCACGAGCCCACAGAAAAATGCCGCCCGGCGATTGAAAAACATTGTGCCGGACGGAACACTCGGTCTCCGCGTGGGGAGGTAGCCAGAGGCAGCCAAACTCATTATGCCCCGAGCGAATCCAGTTGCGCTGCACGATCACCTGCACAGAACCATCGGCTCGCAGTTCAACCCTTCCGTCGATCAAGTTATCTTGCATCAAGAACCGAGTCTTGTTGATTTCTCGCTCGCCAAACCCACCGAACGCGAGAGCTGCGAAGCGATCGAACTGCTGTTTCTCTTCCTCCGGCAGTCCTGAAACCACATCGAGATGATAGCGCACCCGGCACGATTCGATAATGCAATCTCCCGCGCCACGAAAGTCCACGGCCGAGACGTAATCGGTGTCCGGCGGGATTGGAGGCAGCCTAAATTCGAGTCCTGAGAGCCGCAGGCCATTCGGGCTCACGAACTGGGAGCCGACGTAGACGTTCTTGGTCTTGTCCGTGGGAGAGGGCCCGTAAAGGTGCCAGTTCGGCACCTCAATGCGCGTGCCCACATCGCTGACCAGCGCGATGTCCACGATGTCGCGGTTGTGAATGAGCGTTTCGCGGTAGGGGCCTTCGTCGAGTACTTTGACGTACTGCCCGGTCTTGAGAACGTTGAACGCGTCCTGGATGGTGCGATGATCGGCCGGTCCTTTCTGAGCCACGGTCAGGAACTCGCGTCCTTCACGCCATTCCGCCAGCGGCACCGGTTGCGGGATGACGTCGTCGAGCAAATTGCTGAAGCTGGCCCGATCAGCCACGATATTGAGCTTAACTGCCTCCTCCCAAGCTGCGTCAGCGGCTTGATGATCTCCCAGCCGATCAAGAATTCCCGACTTGCCGTGATAGTTGTATGCGTTTGTCGGATCAACTTTGATGCCTGCTTCAAAATCCTGCATGCCCTTGTCGAATCGCCCCTTCAAAGTCCACAGAACGCCTCGATAGTTGAAAAGTGCTCCCGGCGTATGTCCCGTCGGAACTCGTTCGAGCATTTTTGATATGCGAGGAATCGAGTCATCAGATGGTCGAGTGTTCAACAAGTTCCAGCCGAGCAAGAACATCGCCGGTTCGTGCAGCGGATCGAGTTCCAAAGTTTTTTCAAACTCCGACATGGCTTCTAAGTGTTTGCCTTGACGGCGCAGCAGGTCGCCACGTAAGTAGTGGGCTTCGGCATACTCGGGCTCCAGTTGCACGGCCTGATCGCCCAGGAACATGGCTCTCTCGAAGTCGTTCGCGTCCAGTGCTTGCCGCGCTTGGGCGAGCAAGTCGGAGGCGTAGGGGTGAGCGGCGCGGAGTTTCTTCATTTCCAGCATCCGCGTGAACCAATCCTCTTCCTTGGGTGGCGGGCCAGGCGGCAACGCGCCGAAGTAGACGGGCAAGTCGCCGCCAGCACCGCCGGTCGCCAACGGGCCGTTGGCGGCGATGCGGAGGTAGTCCGCGTCCTTAGGTTCAACCGACAGAAACTGCTCGGCCAGAATCACATCGCGCGGGCCGGTCGGCCAGGAGCTATCCGGCGATTCCGGTGCTTTCTTTGGTTCCGCCTGATAGGCGTTGGGACCAATGTCCCAGTGGTCTTTCACCAAGTCTCTGTCCTTCGGGAGCATGATGACGCCGTCCTCGGTGCGAGAACGAAGTATGTTGTTGGAGATTCGTGCCGAGCGGGGCAGCACATTCGTTTCAGGGGCTCTGCTCAAGAAATATATTGGAGATTGCTCAACTTCGAGGACGTTGTTATGGATTCTCAAGTTCATGCCTAGCGCGGGATGGGCTTTATCCACGGCAAAACCGTCCAATCTGATCGCCAAAATCGCTTTTACGATGTTGTCACGAATCAAAACGTTACCGCTACACTGGTCAAAAGTCATCCCTGAACCGGGGCTTGAAATCCAGTTGCGTTGGATGGTCAACGACCCCGGGAACAGTGTAAATCCCAAACATTGGTTGGCGACATTGTCTTGGACCAACAGACGCGCCGGTTTATCCGACTCAGGAAAGCAGAAAAGTGCAGACAAATAATGCGGGGCCCGGAAGGTGCATCGTTCCACGACCATGTCTCCGGCTGCTCCCAAATAAAGCATATTGCCGCCGAAAAAGTTCTCCGGGCGAGGTGCCTCCCCGACCCACTCAAAACCTGACAGGCGAAAATTAGCTTGGACGTGAAACGATGCTCCGTAGTACCAGAATTTGCCTTTCTCCTCAGCCTCCCCATAGGACCCGAGCTTGGGTATTTCGATCCGTGTACCGACCAAACTGACCAAGGCCACGTCCGCGGGCAAGTTCTTGCCCAAGAGTTCACGATAGGGGCCTTTGTCTTTGACCAGGACGACCTGCCCCGCTTGCACCTTGTCGAGCGCTTCGCCGATGGTCTTGTAGTCGCCACTGCCATCCTGAGCCACGGTCAGCACCTCGCGCGTCTTGAGCAGTTCTTCCACGCTGGGGATCGTGGGAAGCGTCGGGGCTGCCTGCGTCTCGGCTTTCTCTTCGTGCTTTGGAATTTCCTTCGCAACTACCGTCGACACGAACTCCACGGTGACCGTCTTCTCGTCGTTTCCGCTTTTGATTTCGAATTTGTTCGTGGATAGCTTCAAGCCGTCTTTGCCTTTCACCAGCTCGATCGTGTACTCGCCGATGTTGAGTTCAATTTCTTTCTTCTGTTGGGGAAAGAATAACGCTACTTCCTTGCCGCCGGACTTGATCGAGATTTGCACGTCCGGATCATCGGTCTTGACGATCAGCGTTCCTTGCGGCGTCTCGACGCGAAGCACGACCTGAGCCGCCCAGTAGCCGATGCCGGCCAGCAGCAAGGCGACGACGACTGCCATCGCCACAGGGATTTTTGACTTTGGGAACGCGGAAACGATTGCTTCGGCAGATCGTCGCCTTTCGCTCTGCGAAAGGGCGTGCTTTCGCGGAGCGAAAGACGACTCTGGCTTTGCCTCGACGGGCGCGGGAAGCGGTTGAGCCTGCGTGAACGGCAGCAGAGCCTCGGCCACTTCCGCAGGTGTCTGATAACGCTCGTCCTGATCCTTGGCCATCATCTTGGCGATGACTTTCTCCAGTTCGGCGGGGACGTCGAGACGGAGTTCGTTCAAGGCTGGCGGCTGTTGATCGCGGTGGGCTTCCAGCTTTTCCAGCAGCGGCAGGCCGGGAAACGGCACTTGGCCGGCCAGCAGTTGATACAAGGTGCAACCCAGGCTGTAGATGTCCGCGCGGGCGTCGGCGGTGTGCGCGTCGCGGGCTTGTTCCGGGGCCATGTAGTCCGGGCTGCCCATCATTGAACCGTGCTCGGTCGTGTCGTCCACCAGCGTTTGCTCGCTGACAAACCGGGCCAGACCGAAATCGAGAATCTTTACCGACTGCTGCCGCGTCAACATGAGATTCAGCGGCTTGATGTCGCGATGGACCATGCCGCATTCAACCGCATGTTGCAATCCGAGAGCGGCTTGCCGGATGTAGTCGCACGCTTGGTCCACGCCCAGCACGCCTTGCTCTTGCAGCAGTTCGGCCAGCGTTTCGCCCTCGACATACTCCATGACCAGCACGTGCATCTCGCCGATCTGTTCGGCGTCGTAGGCAGTGACGATGTTCGGATGGGTGAGCTGCGCGGCCGCCTTCACCTCGCGGATGAAACGATCCACCGCTCCCGGCTTGGTCACCAACAACGGATTGACGATCTTGATCGCCACCATGCGATCCATCAGCCGATGCCGGGCCTTGTACACGGCCCCCATGCCGCCGGCTCCCAAGTGCTCCAACACTTCATAGCGAGAATGCTCGGCAAGTTCGTTGGGAATCTTGCGGGAGTAGAACGCCGCGACTTGGGCCGACGAAGGTTTTAACGACGGCTCGCCCGCGGGTTTGCCGCCGACGATGTTCGCCAATCTCTTGAACAGCGGCGGCAGCGAGGCCGACGCGGGCAAACCCGAGTCGACCGTGTGGCAACTCGCGCTCAGATCGGAAGGCGTGTCGGCTTCGGAGGCCTGTAGCAAGTCGACGAGGGAATCGGCGGGCAGATACTCCAGCTTTTCGCAACACGCGGCGCAATTGCCCAGGTGGAGTTCAATCTCCGCAGAATCGGCTTCAGAGAGCAGGCCCAGTCCGAAAGCGGTCAGCTTGTCCAAATCGGGATGTTGCGTTTGCGACACGGACATGACGGGTTCTCCACTGGAATGTTCAATCGCCTAATAGGAAAAGACGCAAAAGGGTAAAACCTGTCCGCGAAAAAACACATTTCGAGTCTCGTAGCCTGACTCTCCGAGTCAGGAATCACCACCCGACTCGGAGAGTCAGGCTACGTTATGGGCCGCGTCAGGAGAGGAGGCCGTCGATTTCCCGCCGCAATTGCCTGAGTATTTTGGATTTGGCCAGGAACACCGCGTTGACGGAAATGCCCAGCTCGGCGGCGACCGCTGCGGGTTTTTCCTTTTCCATGACCACTCGGCGAAAGGCTTGCCGCGTGGTCGGCTCGAACTTTGGTTCGATCAGTTCTAGCAGCCGGCGAACGAGATAGAGGTCGTGTTCGGTCTCCCAGGCTTGGGCGAGTTGGCTGCGCGGGTCTTCTAATTCTTGGAGCTGTTGGAGAAAGTCGCTGTCGCCGGTTGCGACGGGATGCTGCTTTGAGGAACGCCAGAACTCGCGCAGGCAGTTCACCGAAACCACTCGCAGCCAGGCGCGAAACGAACCTTCGCGCCGCCGCTCGAAATCGGGCAATTTCTGCACCACGATTCTCAGCACCTCTTGAACTAGATCCTCGTGGTCGGCCTTCTGCAACGGCGACCGCGACAACCAGCGGCCAATCAGCGGCGCGTAGATCTCAACGAGTTCCTGCCACGACGCGGAGTCAGGCTGAGTTTGCAGACGTTCCAGCAAGCTGAGAGAGGTTTCTGTCATCGTGTGCTCTGGCGGCGCGAGTACAGACCGAGATTCTGATCTGTCCGCAATCCCGGATGCAATCCCCCAACCAATCTTCCTGCGAATACTTTAGCTGTGCTTCTTCGGTTCGTTCCCCTCGTTTCGTGAGCGTTGCTACAACTCGGTTACGACTCCTGTAACGACTTCGTAACGGGCTTGCGGAATTCAGATCGATACACCGGTTCGTCATGCATCCGCATACGACGCTCGAAGTGTGTGCGGTAATCTAGGTCGTGCTCGGCGGGGCGCTCATTGACCTCAAGTGGTCCTTCTAAGAACACTTCGGCGGCGATCAAATCCAGCGTCGTCTGAAAATACTCTTCCACGTCGGTCCAGAAGTGTAGTGATCCGCCTGGAACAAGCACGCGCTGAATGTCGCGAAGGAATTCGGGTTTCATGACTCGGCGTTTGCGATGCCGGTCTTTCCACCAAGGATCGGGGAAGTAGACATGCACGGCATCCACGCTGTCGTCCGTCAGGAACTCGCGGAACAGCCGCAGTCCGTCACCGCTGATCATCTTCCCATTGGTGAGTTCACGTTTGGCAAGTCGCCCGGCGGCATGTCGAGCGTACTTGCGAGCCATCTCGATGCCGAGAAAGTTCCGATCCGGATGTGACGTCGAGGCCGTCTGCATGAAGAGGCCCTTGCCGCTGCCGACTTCAACTTCAAAAGGTGCCTGGCGACGAAACAGTTCGTGCGCGACCAGCGGCGCGGGCAAGTCTTCCAACGTATAGAGAAAGCCCGTCAGGTCGACCGACGGATCTACCGCCTTGAGTGCTCGGCGTCCCATGATTTGCATCCTAGAGATTCTGAGTGTTCCGCGAATTACTCACGTTACTCTTCTTCGAGGATCAGTTCTAGGTCCGTCTTCAGCGTCCGCATGTAGGCTCGCCACTCGTTGTCTAAGGCGCGACGATCGGTGCCGAACGACTCGCTGAACAATTCCGTCAATACTTGAGGGCTGATCAAGACGTCGGGAGGCATCTCGCCGATGCGGCGATAAAACCTGATGAACTCCTTGAAATGCCGTTCCATCAAGAAGTGGGTCAGCGCCCAAGCCTGTCCGTATCCATGTAGCGTACCCCGCATGGTTGCCGCCATGTCAAAAATTTGATCGCCAACGATGAAGTCGATATTGGAGTGAACGCGGTCTCGCTCAAGGACTCGATAGAGATCCAGGCGGTCTTTGTTGACCGCACCGATTCCGCTCCAGGCGGCATCGTCTGGCGTTTCAAAATAGGTCGCCAAACCTTCATGCACCCAACTGGGAACCACCACGTCGCGCGGGAACAAACCGGTGTTGCCGGCCATTTGATGAGTCGCTTCGTGGCTGACGACTTCGATGTCCAGGTTCTCGCGCTCGATGCCGACGAGCAATTGAATGGTGTCGGCCATCCGAGCGAGATCTTTCAACTCGATGATCCGGTTGCCAACCTTAAAGTTCGGCCGGTCGTTTCGCTTTTGTTTCTTGGCGTCATTTTTCATCACTTGCAATTCGTCGGACATTTCCTGAAGGAACTTGAAGTCCTCCGTCGTGCCATGATCGTAAAAGACCGAGGTGTTGTTGTGACCGTCCCAGAAGCCAGAAGCGCTTTGCAAGCTCGGACTGAGTTGCGTGGCAAATTGCAGGTAATCTTTGTGTTCGCTGAATAGCACCACCTTCAAACGTTCTTGAGGGATATCTAGATCGACGCCGTGTGAAAAAAATCGCAGCATGAAACTTTCGTAAACCAACTCTAACAATTCGAGTCGCTGTTCCGCCCGGCTCGTCTTCTTGAATTCGGTCGGCTTGTCCGAAGTGTCGTGCATCAAGATGAAGTGTTTGCTCGTCTTGATCTTCATGTCGGGCCGACCAACCAAGGCACGCATCTCTGTTTCTTGCTGACTCGAATCGGCGATCGGCACGTCAATGTGACGTTTGAGATCGCGAACGCGCATCGCATCGGGATGTTGCGGATTAGCTTCGAGTGCCTTGGCGACTGCCTCATAGTGTTGCTTGAGCAGGCCGTTGCGCAGCGCCCAGCGCGCCGCATCCATCAACTTGTCGGCGTCCGTACCTGCAATTCTCATGTGTCGGTAGTAAGTCGCCGAAGTTGTCGGCACGCGATGAATTTTGGCGTCTTTGATATCGAAATAGAGCGTGCCGAACTCTGGATGCTTGTACGTGACAGAGCCGCCTTGATTAACGGTCGTCGTACCTTGCAGGGCGACCACACTGGAAAGGCCCGGCACGCGATACAAGACCAAGTCGGCACAAGCTGTACTTACGCCTACGCTGGAAAACAGCACGAATGCGATGCAGAGAATCCCAGCGTCTTTGCACCAATCGCGACCACCTGCAATTGGGCGATTTGCATTCCGTGTTTTATGTGTGGGGTTCACGACTGTATCTCGCTACTTGGTGAGGCGTGCTTCTGAGATCCAACGCGACACGTCAACAGTCTCGCCGCC
>CAUJKL010000548.1 GCA_963204995.1 Planctomycetota bacterium
GGGAGCCCGCGATTGCATGCGGAACGCCATCTCATAAGCGTCGATACGCGTCGCAATCTCCGGATCGCCGACGATATCGAGTCGCTGCTCGTTCATCTTGCGGATGAGATCCAGTGAATCACGTTGAGCCTGAACATCGAAACCCTTGGGGTTCGACACGTGCAAGATCGGATCACCCTGGCCGCGAAACGGGACGCCCTGGTGCGTGCCGGGCAGAAAGCCGCTGCTCCACATCGCCGCCCCGCCGCTTAGATTGCCGCCGCTCTCCAGCACCACAAACGAAGGCAGATCGTTCGCTTCACTGCCGATGCCATAACTCAACCACGAACCCATGCTCGGTCGGCCCGGAATGCCGCTGCCGGTATTCACAAACAGCTGAGCCGGCGAGTGGTTGAACAGATCAGTGTGAACCGAGCGGACGATCGCGATGTCATCAACCACTTTGGCCAAGTGCGGCAATACTTCCGAGAGTTCCGCGCCACATTCGCCATGTTTGCCAAACTTGAAACGAGGACCAAGTACGGCGGCATCTGGTTGGATAAAGGCGTAACGCTGGCCCTTGATGACTTCGGGCGGGATGGGCTTGCCTTCCAATTCCGTCAGCTTTGGTTTGTGGTCGAATAGTTCGAGCTGGCTTGGCGCGCCGGCCATGAACAGATAGATGACCCGTTTGGCTTTCGCCGGGAAGTGGGTTGGCTTCGCCGCAGTCGGATTCGCGCTCTCATCAGAAGCAGCTTGCGATTCGCTGGCCAGCAACGACGCCAAGGCGATCTGGCCGACGCCCACGCCGCAGTCCTGAAAGAAGTGGCGGCGAGTCGTTGACGCTTTGAAGTGTGGTTTAAACATGGGTGCTCGATCGGAAAGTAGCCATCACGCTCCGCCGTGATGAGCCTATTCGTAGCGTCCGCCGACATGGGGACGCCCTTATGGTTTTAGCTCAACTATACAGGCTCATCACGGCGGAGCGTGATGGCTACTTTGATTGCGGTTCGGCCGCATCACTGCTTTGTTATTACCTCATCCAAGTTCATAACGGCGCGGGCGACCATTGTCCAAGCCGCTCGTTCGGCGAGTTCCGCCGCGTCACCATCGTCCACACCAAGAATCAACTTGGCGTCGAGTTCACCCGCCTCGAGTCGCTTCTGCTGCGTCGCTTGAAATTCCAGCATCATCGCGACCTCACGATCACTCGGCGGCCTCGTCAACAACCGCCGAAAGATCTCCGTCGCCCGCTCTTCCTTCGACGTTGGAAGTTCGACGTTGGAAGTTCGACGTTCTCCTCCTTCCGCAATCGCGCGAGCCAGTTCGAGGTACATCTCGTCGTTCAACAGAGTCAATGCTTGCAGCGGAGTGTTACTGCGGTTGCGACTGGCCACACAGTTTTCGCCCGTTGGCCCATCAAACACGGTGTATGCTGCAAACGGCGCGGTTCGTTTGCTGAACGTGTACAACGAGCGTCGATACCGGTCTTCGCCCGGCGAGACATTCCATTTCATGTTTCCATAGGACAGTTCCGTCACACTGGCGGGTTGCGGTGGATAGACACTGGGGCCGAACATTTTCTGCGACAAACGGCCACTCGCCGCGAGCATGATGTCGCGTACCACTTCGGCATCGACTCGATAGCGCGGTCCGCGCGCGAGCAATCGATTCTCTGGATCACGAGCGGACAGATTTTTCGTGACGATTGAACTTTGTCGATAAGTGGCGCTGCTCACGATCAATCGATGTAGTTCTTTCACCGACCAGCCGTGTTCCACGAATTCGATCGCCAGCCAATCGAGCAACTCGGGATGTGTCGGCGGATCGGACTGCGTCCCAAAGTCGCCGCTCGTGCGCATCAATCCCGCTCCAAAGAACGCACGCCAAGCACGGTCCACCGTTACACGAGCGGCCAACGGGTTGCCAGCGCTCACTAACCAGCGAGCGAACTCCAAACGGTTCTTGGGAGGTGCAGCGGTCAATGACGCGAACACGGCTGGAATCGCTGGGTCGACTGTTTCTCGTGGACTCAAGTACTCGCCACGGTGGTGCCGATAGGTGGCCCGAGGGTCGTCGGCTGGTCGCTCCAACATCACCAGTGCCGCAGGAGCTTCCGGCAACTTGCTGCGCAGATCATCGATCGGTTTACGGGCGTCGGACAGCAATGGCGTGACACTCATGAAGTAATCGCGAACTGCCGCCGTTTCTTCGTCGTTCCAGGAGGATGACTCGCGGCGAAGCAACGGTTCTAGCGCTACCGGAGCCTGAGAAGCCTGAGCCGCTTCATCACTCGTGACCGAAAAACGGAATCGCCCCAGACTGGCGGCGAAATGCCGCTCGAATAGCAGTTCGATCGTTAGCGTGCCAGTCGGTTCGAGGAGCTTGGCAAAGTTAAGCACCAATTGGCTCGCTTGACCTTCGCGACCAGAAGTTGACCAGCCAGTCGAACCGTCGCCGTCGAGCACATTCTTTGCATCGGCGCTGCCACTCCCGATGCTGATCTTTCCATAACTGTGCGACGCCGAAGCGATCTCGACGTCCGCATCACCCAGCTTGGCGTCAACTTCGCTCAAAAAGAAATCGCCTTTACGCCCTTCGTAATAGCAACGCCCCGGGCCGCTGGCGGGCAAGCGATCGTCTGGCAGCACTTCCAATCGCAAAGCGGTCACTGGACGGTCAAGCAAAGTCAGGTCGAACGTTAACTCATACACATCGCGTTTCGTGATGTCGCCGCTGGATAGAATCGAGCCATCTTCGAGCACCTCCAGTCGCGGCAAATTTGTCTTCATCTCGGTAGGGCGAAGCACAGACCACTCGACAGTCGCCGCACGTTGCTCTGCCACCCATTCGCTGAAATGTTTGTCGAAGTTCCGCTCGCGACGTGCCTCGATGGGTTCGTCGCCGTCTGCGGGCGGGAATTGAGTTGGCAAGTGCGTTTCCAACTCAGCGATCTGCGCTTCGATCTCTTCCCGCCTTTGCAACGTGGCATCGTCCGGAATCAGCAGGTCCGGTTCGTCGGCGTTGTTCATCAGTCCCATCAGGCCGTAGTAGTCGGTGTGCGTGATAGGATCGTACTTGTGCGTATGGCATTGAGCGCAGCCGGTCGTCAGCCCCATCCAAACCGTGCCGGTCGTGGCGACTCGATCGACCATCGCATAGAAACGGTATTCCAGCGGGTCGATGCCGCCTTCCTCGTTCAGCATCGTGTTGCGATGAAAGCCCGTGGCAACTCGTTGATCGTTGGTCGCGCCGGGCAGCATGTCGCCTGCGAGTTGTTCGATGGTGAACTGGTCGAACGGCATATCGTCGTTCAGCGCCTTGATGACCCAATCGCGATAGGGCCACATCGTGCGTGGACGATCTTTCTCGTAACCGTTCGTGTCCGAGTAGCGTGCCAGATCGAGCCATAATCGCGCCCAGCGCTCGCCATAGTGTTTTGACTTGAGCAACTGGTCCACCAAGTTGTCGTATGCCATTGGGTCGGCATCATTAACGAACGCGTCTGCCTGTTCCGGCGTCGGCGGCAAGCCGATCAAATCGAGATATAGCCGTCGAACGAGCGTGTAACGATCGGCCTCTTCAGAAGGCGACAATTGTTCCGCCTCGAGTCTGGCAAGAACGAATCGATCGATGTCGTTGCGAACCCACGACGAGTTGCTGACAGTTGGAACGACGTGTCGCTGCGGGGGAACGAAGGCCCAGTGCTGTTCGTATTTCGCTCCTTCGTGAATCCAGCGGCGAAACTGTTCTCGTTGTTCGTCAGTTAGCGTCTCGCCCGAGTCGGGTGGTGGCATTTGTTCGTCTGGATCAGCGGAGAAGATACGGCGAAGTAACTCGCTTTCATCGGGCTCGTTCGGCACAATCGCACCGGAGTCGACAGCCGACTCGCGTACGTCCAACCGCAACTCGGCCTTCCGCTCTTCTTCATCAGGGCCATGGCAGGCCAGGCATTTCGCCGCGAGCAGCGGCCGGATGGTGCGGTTAAACTCGATCGGTTCCTCCGCATAAGCCCAGTTCCCCAAGTGAACCCAGTGCCCCAAGGGTACACAGTGTCCAAAGCTACCCAGCAGGGCCAGCGTGACATATAGTATCGGCTTCGATGTTGGTGTGTTCATGGTGTCGCTGCTCAGGATGTGGCGGTTGATCGATTATAACGTCTCCCGTTCGATGCTGCCTGTTGGCTCCCTCGTAAATACAGAAAGGACAAATGATGAGTAAGACGGTCAATGTTGCCATGGTCGGTTTGGGGTTCGGTGCCGAGTTTATTCCAATCTACCAAAGCCATCCGAATGCCAACGTGCATGCCATCTGTCGCCGCAACGAGAAGGAATTGAACAAAGTGGGCGACACGCTCGGCATCGATCGACGCTATACAAACTACGAAGACGTCCTGCGCGATCCGGACGTTGATTTCGTTCACATCAACAGTCCCATTCCCGATCACGCCCGGATGTCGTTGCAAGCCTTGGACGCGGGCAAGCACGTCATGTGTACGGTCCCCATGGCCACAACTATCGACGAGTGCCGTCAGATCGTCGAGAAGGTTGCCGCGACCGGTTTGAAATACATGATGGCCGAGACCGTTGTTTACAGCCGCGAATTCCTGTTCATCAAGGAAATGTACGAAAAAGGTGAACTCGGCAAGATCCAGTACATGGCGGCATCGCATCCGCAAGACATGGACGGCTGGCCGGATTACTGGGAACGCATGATCCCGATGCATTACGCGACGCACGTCGTCAGCCCCGTGCTTGGACTCGTGAACGGATTGGCCGAACAAGTCTCGTGCTACGGCTCGGGAACCGTCCGCGAGGACATCGCGAAAAAGTCCGGCAACAAATTCGCGGTCGAGTCATGCCAGATCAGGATCGCCGACAGCGACATCGCGGCTCACATCTGGCGATTCTTGTACGACACGGCCCGTCAGTACCGCGAGAGTTTCGATGTTTATGGAACGAAGAAGAGCTTCGAGTGGACGTTGGTCGAAGGCGAACCGCACGTGTTGCACACGGCGAAAAAGCCCGAACCCGAGATTGCGTCGCACGTCGAAGTTCCGGACTATGCGCACTTGCTGCCCGAACCGATTCGCAAGTTCACGCAGACGATCCAAGATGCCGATCACCTGTCGTTTGTGCAAGGCGGCGGCCATGGCGGTTCGCATCCGCACTTGGTCCACGAGATGGTCAGCGCATTGATCGAAGATCGCGATCCGCGACCTAATGCCAAGACGAGTGCAAACTGGACATGTGTTGGCATCTGTGCGCACGAGTCGGCGCTGAAAGGCGGCGAGGTCGTTAGGTTGCCGGAGTTTACGAGATAGCGAGAGTCGCTTTCATGAGTCAGGTCGGCTCAGAAATCGCGATGCAAGATTCGAGATTATTCTTGTCGAAGTTAGCGAAGGCGCATCGCGCTCCGATCAACGAACGGCTTGCCGCCGGCCAGAGTTTCCGGAATCGCAAGTTCAGAAAGAGTTTCGCCGCCGACTCGCGATTGCGAAGAAGCTCGCCGACGGAACGTGGCACAATGAAGCGGAGCGCCGGGATCGTGCCTATCGACTGGCCTTGAAAGCGCGATACCACGATGGACATCAACGCGGCTTGTTCCAGCGCGAGAATTGCCAGCGTCCCTCCGCCGATCGCAATCGCCGTACACCAACCGATCGGATGCAGCAAGGTGCGAATCATGCGAGCCCATCGTTTCTGAGGTCGAGAGGATGAGCGATCAATCTAGCCTCAGAACTCCTGATCCGGCAGAAATACGGTGAACCATAATTCGTGGTCATCCTGAATTCGTGGGAGCACATCGTCTGGCCCCACGAATTCAGGACGACCACGAATTGGATTTTGATATCACTCTATTTTCCCACTACCTCATCGAGAATCCGCTGAATCCCAGCGTTTTCGGTTCTTGGATCAGGAGTTCTGAGCCTGTGCTGCACGGATTGCAACGCGTTGCCGGGCATTGAGATCAGCTCTTCAGCAACGCGAGCGCCGATTCAAGGCTGTCTGCCATTAACAAGTGTTGTGCGCATTCGCGGCTCTCGACAATCAACTGCGAAACGCTCAACACATCGACGACAATCCCGGTCGGCTGACACAAGACCACTCGACCGCCGCGTTGTTCCGCAGCACTGCGAATGCCGACGAACGGCAGCAGCGCGATGCTCGTCAGATACTCGACATTCTTCATATCGATGATGATGTCGTCCGAAGCCGACTGACGAATCGCCGACACCATCTCGTCGCGCAGAGCAAACACCTGTTGCTCGTCGGTGAGTCGCGTCGGCAGGATTTCGATAACGAGGATACCCTCTTCGTAACGGCTGGCGATGTTTGAAGTATTCGTTGACATTGTGCGAGTCACCGTGGGTTTACTGACATTGTCGTTGTACAACAGCGATCTTAGTTCCTGCACTTGCAACGGGCAATCGAATCGGCGAGCGGTGATGCGTGGGAATCTCCGGCCGAGACGCTTCAACAAGTATAGCTCCAGATGTTAAGCTCATACGGCTTCGTGCGGTTGCGATTTCCAGAAGTTGCTTCGACACGGGCCTTTCCGAAACCCCCAGCGCACCGATCTCGTGCATACTCTGATCCTCACACCGACGCAGCTCGAGCTTCATATACTCGAGCCACGGCTTGCGCCGTTTCTCAGCGATGCCGATGGATTGCTGGAGTTGTGTGGTTTCGGACCAGTTGCCAGCGCCGCGCGAGCAATGCAGCTGATCGCCAGGCATCAACCAAAGCGAGTCGTCTTGGTCGGGATTGCAGGTGGTCTGCGATCGGAACTTGAGATCGGTATCGCGCGAAGCTTTCGGCAGGTCGCGTGCGTCGGCATTGGTGCTGGAACGGGAGCTGACCATAAGTCCGCCAGCGAAATTGGCTGGAAGCACTGGACTGGCTCCAACTTGCTGGGAGTCGAATCGCAAGAAGGCATCGGCGATGTGTTGCCACTGACTCCACGCCTGAACGATACAGCGCAACTGAGCGGACAATTGCTCACGGTCTGTGCAGCTTCCGCCAACGAAGCGGATGTCGCGATGCGATTGGCTCGGTATCCCGACGCTGACGCAGAGGACATGGAAGGATTTGGCGTGGCGGTGGCCTGCTATTTTGGTGGGATACCGTTGGAAATCATTCGCGGTATATCGAATCGCGCCGGCGACCGGAACAAGAAGAATTGGGACATCGAAGGCGCACTTCACGCAGCTGGCGAGTTGACTTTGCAGGCGTTATCGAAGTGAACTCGCACGCTCCCACCGATCGAAGAGGACCATCGTGACGCAACGAATTCATCTCGGCATTTCGACTTGTCCGAACGACACATTTGCATTCCATGCGTTGATGACTCGCGCCATTGACTGGCGAGGGCTCGATTTCGACATCGAATTGATCGACATCCAGCAGCTGAATGATCGACTGTTTGCCGACGAGTTCGACGTCGCGAAGACCAGCTTTCATGCAGCGTTACTCTTAGCCGACAAAACGGTTGTCTTGCCCAGCGGTTCCGCACTCGGCTTTGGCGTCGGGCCGTTGCTGTTATCCGCTGAGCCGAACGCAACGCCGAACAGTACCGAGCAAGTAACTCTCTGTCCGGGCCGGCACACGACCGCTTCGCTGCTATTCTCGTTGTTCTATCCGCAGACGACGCGCGTCGAGCAAGTTGTGTTTTCAAAAATCATGCCCAAGCTACAGCGGCAGGAAGCAGATTTTGGCGTGTGCATTCACGAGGGGCGTTTCACCTGGAAACAACAAGGCCTCGGGCTGGTCGAAGATCTTGGCACTCGCTGGGAAGCGGAAACGAACTGTCCGTTGCCGCTCGGCGGCATCGTCGCCCAGCGGCGACTCGCCCCCGCAACGATCGCTTCCGTTCAAGCGGTGATCCGCGACTCGCTCGATTATGCGTTGGCCGATCCCAGCTCGACGTTCGTGACCATGCGAAAGTACGCACAGGAATTCGATGAAGACGTGCTGATGCAGCATGTCGATCTGTATGTCAACGAATGGACGCTCGATCTCGGCCAACGAGGGCGCGACGCACTGGAAACTCTCTCGCGCCGGGCTGTTGCGGTCGGTCTCGTCGATCGTGGCATGAGAAACCTTGAAGTCTTTTCTGGTTCGAGCTGAGCATCATCATCGGGCCGTTGCGTTGTTGGCGATCATCGGCATTCGGAGCGTGGTATCGGTTACGCGGGATTCGCGAAACCGCGTTCAACCGGAACGTCCGGCATAGGTGGAAACAAGTGACAAGATCGAAACAACTTGATCGGTTGTGGCCGATGGTTCATTGCATTCAACTCGTACGTTCGTGTCCACCCAGTGTTTGGCAGCGAGCCGTATAACAACGCGTCAGGGAATAGCCATGACGTATCGGCTTGTGGCTGGTAGCGTTTGAGAGACACGACAGAGTTCATACGACCACTGGCTCATTCACGGAGGATGATTCGAGCGATGGGAATGACAACTTTTCTATTAGTCCTGGCCGGCGTCGCGTTGGGAGATGTAATTCCAAAGGCCGAAGTCGAAAAGCAAAACGCTACTTTTCAAGAACTGTGGAAACGGGACTTCGTCTGGGAATTCGACGATCTCCCGCTGGACGGCGGCGTCGACACCGTTCGCATTCCTTATTCCGGCTACATTTATCCGGATAAACAAGGGGGAACGATTGAATCGCTGAAGAAGTACGATCGCGCGTTCCATGGCGGAAAGATGCTCGCATCCGCTCACGAGCAGTGGGATACAACGGCCTTCAAAGAGCCGGTCGACAGTTTCTTCGGAAAATTGCTCAAGATCAAAGAGACGCCTGGTTGGTATGGGCATTGCAATGGCTGGGCGGCTGCGGCAATTCGCCACGCCGAGCCGGTCAGAAGTGTGACGAAGAACGGCGTGACCTTTTCGCCAGCCGACATCAAAGGTCTACTCGCCGAACTTTACATGTATAACGAGCATATTGTGCTTGCTGGTGAGAACGAAGCCCCGATCGGAGCGGCGGCGTTTCACGCGATCATCACGAACTGGATCGGACGTGGAGAACATCCGCTCGGCATCGAAGCCCAACCGGGCGAAGAGAAGTGGAACTATCCGGCCTATGCGTTTGCCGCTTCGGCCGTTAAGCAATCGCCGCGTCTGGTCGAAGTCACGATGAACGTTGTGTACGCGGCGGATAGCCGCATGGAATGGGACGAGAGCCCACGGATCGAAGAAGTGAAGTACTTCCATTACATGTTGGACTTGGATGACAAAGGCAAGATCGTGGGCGGCTACTTCTTTGGCGACAGCGCGGCAATCGACATGCTGTGGGTTCCGCTAAGCCCCAAGGAACCGGGCCAGCCGGGAAACGAAAGTGGCAATCCCTACACCGATGTCGAAACAATCTTGTCGCTTTGGCGAGAGTCGGCACCGAGTGAAGCGCGAGCCGTGTGGTTGAACGTCGATCCGACCGAGATTATCGATCGCGATCGACTGCGGTCGCCGGTCGCAGAAGTTGTCATTGCTGAATTCGCCGCGGCGGAACAAGTTGAAGTTGAGCTTGAAGTTGAAGCGCCCTCACGTGTGATACCCAGGACGTTCATTACCAGCACCGCCCCAGCAGCGCCAGTGGGCGTTCGGGATAGCACACATCAACTACGCCGGTTGCAGAGTTTTGAAGAACTGCTGCGCGGTGGTGCCCCAGAAGCAGCCACACGCCGAACGGAGAGTTCGCTGGTGCGTTGAGCTACTCGGCCCCGGCCGAATCACGAACGCTCGCGGTTGCCACACAACTTGCAATCGCGCCGCTGCCGAGATCCGTCTTGATCGTAATTTTCTGCGAAATCGTTCCGGATGCGTCAGCCGTAAAGGTCACGGGGACGAACTGGACTTGCTTGGAGGTATCGCTGGGCGGCTCGAACGTAAAACCACGGTCTTCGCATTCGACGCTAAGTATCCGGAACGGTCGGTTCCCTCGGACGATCAGCTGCTTTTTTACGACTTGTCCGGGCTCCAAATTACCCAAGATCAGCGATGCTGGACTAACGGTAAGCGGTGATACGACGCTGCCTTGCACCAGCACGGGAATCGATTGCGATCGTGAATCGTCCGTGATGATGGACAATTGGTCCTGGAAGTAACCGGACGGAGCATCTTTGGTCAAGCGAACCACCATGTCATACGACACGCGCCCGCCACTTCGGCCCGTTTCGGAAAGCTCGACTTCAAAGTGCTCGTTGGCACTTCGAACATCCGTGATCTTCCAATCCGGTCGGCCGGCGTAAGTGACGGTCAGTTTCTTTTCGGCGGTGGCGGACTGGTCGACTTCGCCGAAATTGACTTCACCCGGATCGAACACAACATCACTTCGGATATAACCTTCGATGGTGAGTTGGACTTCGGCATAATAGGGTTTGTCGATCACAACCGTAATGGTCGCACTCTTCTGCCCAAGAAAGGAACGGGTGTTGTACGTTGCGACGATCGTCGACTTTTCAAAAGTCTTCAGATCCTTTTTCGTAATCGTCGGCGTCGTACAACCGCAACTGCTCCGGACGCTAGCGACGTGGAGATCTTCTTCATACAAGTTCTCGAATTCGAATGCGAACTCCGCCTTCGCTCCGCGTGCCACGAACCCAAAGTCGTGCGACGTCTTCTTGAACATCTTCGTGGCCCAATCTTGGGCCGACACGGCGACAGGCTTGGCGAACGACGCCAGCACCGCTATCGACATAAAAACAAAAGTTCGACGAATCACAGCTGCTTTCCTCTTCAGTGGAACTGGATGATCACGCTCCCAAAATGTGCGAGATCGAATACAGATCGAAGCTCGCAAAGTTCGGCAGTGTAACGGTTTCGGTCCACAACATACGTATGGCCTCGGATGCTATCAATAATTCCTAGCCACTGGATAAGACGGCTTATTCCGATTATTCGGTTCGCAGGCCCCTCCTTGTTCAAGATCTTCCGGTAAAGTTCGTCGCGAGTACAAGCCAGAAGTGGTTAAATCGAGTCTACATTCTTCGGCGTTTTTGATATCGGCGAAGATCTTCGCCACCTTGCCCGTGGCCTTCGCTTCATCGACAAGTGGCACGGTCGCCGCACGAGCATCTGCCATCAAAGTTGCTCCTGATTTCCGAGGTGAGCGGCATCTCCAACAGCTCCGGCATTGTAACGGATGCCTCCTACCTGGTGCGAGCTTGTTATACTAGAGACGCGAAAACTTGTCGCCACACGCAACGTCCTGCCAACTTGCCACTATGTCCTACCCACGCCTAAGACTCACCCGACCGTTTGCCGCCGCGATTCTCCTCGTGGGCGCGACCTGGATACCTGCTGCCATCTCCGTTGCCGAGCAACGCGAGATTGATTTTGCACGCGACATCCGGCCGTTGCTGTCGAATGCCTGCTTCCAATGCCACGGCCCTGATGAAGAAAGCCGCGAGGCGGATCTGCGGCTGGATACGGCGGAAGGCGCGTATCGGGATCTCGGCGGCTATCAAGCCATCAAACCACACGCAGCGGATGCCAGTGCTTTGGTGGCTCGAATCACGACCACCGACGTCGACGAACGCATGCCGCCGCCAGACAGCGGTCTCAAGCTGTCGCCGGCGGACATTGATTTGCTGAAAGCCTGGATCGCACAGGGCGGCAAATACGATCAGCACTGGGCCTTTCGCCCGATCCTTCGCGACCCGCTTCCGCAGCAAGACGTCGCGGCAATGCACAACCCAATCGATGCCTTTGTGATCAAGCGGCTGCAAGACGCGGGTCTTACTCTCGCCGATGAAGCCGATCGATCGACGCTGATTCGTCGCGTGTATCTAGACTTGTTGGGGTTGCCGCCAAGTCGCGATGACGTCGCGACGTTTCTCGGCGATCAGCGTCCGGGTGCTTACGGTCGCGTTGTCGATCGCGTCCTCGCGAATCCGCATTACGGCGAACGCTGGGGTCGGCATTGGTTGGATCAAGCTCGCTATGCCGATACCAATGGCTATACGGTCGACTCCGATCGTTCGATGTGGCCCTATCGAGATTGGGTTATTCAAGCAATCAACGCCGATCTCCCGTTTGATCAATTCACGATCGAACAGCTTGCCGGCGACCTTCTTCCGAAACCAACTACCGAGCAGCTTGTCGCGACCGGATTTCACCGTAATACGCTGATCAATCAAGAAGGCGGCACGGATCGAGAGCAATTCCGCAACGAAGCTGTCGTCGACCGCGTGAACACGACGGGAGCTGTTTGGCTGGGGCTGACTGTGGGCTGCGCTCAGTGCCACACGCACAAGTTCGATCCGTTGACACAGCACGAGTACTATCAGCTGTTCGCGTTCTTCAACAGCTCGCAGGACGTCAACAGCGTCACGCCGACACTGACCGTACCGTCGGCAGCCGAGCAGGCCCACTTAGCTGAACTCGACCATCAGCTCACACAAGCGAACGCCGCTCTGGCCCAATCCAACACGCGTCAAGACGACCCAGCCACAGATGCAGAGAGGACGCAGCTCGCTGCCGAAGTCAAACGGCTACAAACGGAACGCGACAAGTTCGCGAAGAGTCTGCCCACAACAATGATCCTGCGAGACCTCGATAAACCGCGCGAGACCAACGTCCTGATTCGCGGCGATTTTCTGCGCAAGGGGGACATTGTTCCGGCTGCTGTACCGGCCTTCTTGCCTGCGATGGCGGCAGCATCTTCGAACAGAACCCGACTTGACTTGGCCAAGTGGTTAGTGAGCGACGAGAATCCGCTGACGGCTCGGGTGACCGTCAATCGCGTCTGGGGCAGGTTTTTTGGTCAGGGGCTTGTCGAGACCGAAAACGATTTTGGTTTGCAGGGCACACCGCCGACACATCCCGAGTTGCTGGATTGGTTGTCCAGCGAGTTGATAGCGACCGGTTGGTCCCTGAAGCAACTGCATCGCACGATTGTCACATCAGCGACCTACCGCCAGTCTTCTCATAAGCGCGAAGATGCCGAACGAGTAGATCCGTTGAACAAGCTGATTTCGCGACAAACGAGGCTTCGCGTCGACGCCGAGGTGATTCGAGATCTGGCGTTGGCCGCGAGCGGATTGCTCGACGGTCGCATCGGCGGCCCCAGCGTGTATCCACCGCAGCCGGACGGCGTGTATGCTTTCACGCAGCGGAATGCCTCCTGGCCGACCAGCAAGGGTGCGGATCGTTACCGCCGCGGGTTGTACACGTTCTTCATGCGAAGTGCGCCCTACCCGATGCTGACCACGTTCGATACACCGAGATTCAACACGACCTGTACGCTGCGAGTACGATCGAACACGCCACTGCAGTCGCTAACGCTGGCCAACGACGAAACGATGCTGGAAAACGCCCGAGCCTTGGGTCGACGCCTGATTGACGAGGCGAAAGAAGATCGCGATCGGATCAATCTGGCATATCAGCGGTGTTTCGCCCGCGCTCCTAGTCAGCAGGAAGCGGATCGCTTGCTCGCTTTCGTCGAGTCGCAGCGAAACGAGTTCCTCGCCTCACCAACGGACGCCAAGTCCGTCAGTCAGGCCGCGACAGCCAGCGACGAGCAGCTCGCGGAACTTGCGGCGTGGACCGTCGTCGCACGAGTGCTGCTAAACTTGGACGAGTTCATTACGCGTGAATGAAGTAGCCTGCCCGCTAAAGTCTGGTAGAATCATACTATGTCAATCGCACTAGAAACTATGCTTGTCGCAACGCCTGGAACTTGTGGGGGTCGCCTGCGCATCAACGGCACTCGCATCACGGTGCAGCGAATTGCCGTGCTGTTTAAGCAAGGCCTGTCTGCCGAAGATATCGAACAAACATATGAACATTTGTCGCTTGCCCAGGTGTACGCGGCACTGGCGTACTATCTTACGAACCGCGAAGAAATTGATGCAGCGTTGGCCGAAGAGGATGCGCTCTACGATCAATTGAAGCGAGAGTCGACCAAGCGAGTAAAATGAGCGAACTTCAGCTCTATGTTGACGAAGACTCGTGTGAACTTGCTGTTATGCATGCGTTGCGGGCTCGTGGATTTGATCTCTTAACCGCGATGGACGCGGGTAAGCTTGCGACCACCGATGCCGAGCAACTCGATTTTGCGACTCAGATGGGACGAGCCATCTACACATTAAACGTCGGGGATTTTGCTAGGTTACATCGCGACTATCTGTTGGCAGGGAAGGAACACTCAGGAATCATTGCGATACCTGAACAGCGATATTCCGTCGGCGAGAAGATTCGACGCTTAGCCAAACTGCTATCGACGGTGCCAGCAGAAGATATGCGCAACCAAATGGAATACCTATGAGTGAGTCGAGCAACAACAAATCGAATCTATTAAGGCAGACGACTCGTCGCCAGTTCTTTGAACGCTGCGGCGTGAGCGTCGGCGGCATGGCTTTGGCATCGATGCTTGCGAGCGAGCAAGCAGCCGCTCAGCCGATCGTCACGAATCCGATGGCCCCTCGCTTGCCGCACTACAAGCCCAAGGCCAAGTCGGTCATCTTCATGTTCATGGCTGGCGGGCCAAGTCAGCTCGATCTGTTCAATGACAAGCCGCTGCTTCGCAAGCACCACGGCCAACCGGCACCACCCAGCTATCTCGAAGGCAAACGCTTCGCGTTTCTCAAAGGAACTGAAAAGCTGCTCGGAAGTCCGCAGAAGTACAAACGCTATGGCGATTGCGGCCAAGAGCTAAACGAGCTGTTGCCACACCATCGGCAGATCGTCGATGACGTGTGCTGGATGCACGGCATCAAGACCGATGTGTTCAATCATGGGCCGGCCAAGCTGTTTGTAAACACCGGTTCGCCGCAGCCAGGTCGTCCCAGCATGGGATCGTGGGTGACGTATGGGCTGGGGAGCGAGGCTAGCGATCTGCCTGGATTCGTTGTGTTGCAGTCCGGACCACGAGGCCCGCGAGCCGGCTCGTCGCTGTGGGCCAGCGGCTTCTTGCCGACGACTTATCAAGGCGTTCCGTTTCGTAGCGGTCCGGAACCGATTCTGAATCTGAAGAGTCCAGCTGGAATGACGCGCGACCGCGAGCGACACTTTGTCGATATGGTAGCCGAATTGAATCACCTGCGACTCGATCAAGTTGGTGATGCCGAAATCGCCACGCGGATTGCCGCTTACGAGATGGCCTACGAGATGCAAAGCAGTGCGCCTGAGTTGATGGATCTCGCCGAAGAGCCCCAGTCGACGCTCGATTTGTATGGTGCCACGCCCGGCAAGCCGTCGTACGCGAATAACTGTTTGCTCGCCAGGCGTTTGGTTGAACGCGGCGTGCGCTTCGTCCAGCTGTATCACACGAACTGGGATCATCACGGCGGTCCCACCGAAAACCTCGAAGACCATCTTCCCCCCATCTGCAAGGAGATCGATCAACCTTCGGCAGCCT
>CAUJKL010000549.1 GCA_963204995.1 Planctomycetota bacterium
TGGTAGAGTTATGAATGTTCCGTCCGGAAGATCACCGAGCCTCCCCAGGAAAGTTCGCTGCTCTTCACTCTGCGTGGTCCGGTCTGCATGAAGCCGAGCATCAATGTCGTTGATGCTGCTCTTGACGGTCAGCTCCGCGTCTGGATTGCCGCGAATCCATGACGCTTTGAAGCAATCATAATCTCTTCGCCGACATGTGGCACATGGTCGATGGCCAGCAGCCAGAGCTGTTGCCTCATCGAGGAAGAACAGCTCAGTGTACTGACCCGGTGACATGAGTGGACGCTTGCGGTCTTTGAATGATGTCAGGCAAATAATCCAACGCTTGACTGAACTTGTCTGTCGAGAGATCTGGCGATTGTCGTTGTGCAAACGGCCACGATTCCCCATGAACAGGCCGTGTTCTGGATAAACAACGATTTCGTTTAGAGGTGTAACCCGATTTTGAAGTGGCATGGTGGACTCACCTTTGCAGAATCAACCAGTGGCTCTATGACAACGTGTGTACTTGGCACGCTTGCCGTTCTGGTGAGTTTCGACACGCTTGTCCAGATTGATGTAGATGCCCGCGTACAGCGAGCCGTCCGAGCACCGAAGCAGATAGAAGTAATAGGGTTGGTTCATGCGTGTCGCGACGGCTACCTTTGGCGAGGTCGACCATTTCCCCCGCTCGGCCCCTCGCCATCTCCCTTATCGGGCTCTCGCACTTCAATTCGAGGCGGTTGGTCAATCTCGTCGTCCGGCACGAACACCAGTCGCATTCCCCAGCCAGCGTAGGTCCGCAGCAGTCGACCAAATTCTCGCATTGACAGTTCTTGGTCGTCTATCGAGATGACTGCTCCGTCGTCGTCATCGTCGATGATGCAGCGAAGCACGTCTCCTCGCGGAACCCACTGGTCGACCGGCTCGAAATACTTGATTTGCGGACTGCCGGGCGGCACTTCAACCGCCACATGTTCGTATTCGGCAGCCATCTGCTGCATGGCAATCACTACGGCATTGAATTGGTCCAGGATCTGTTCATCCATCATCTGTTGGACTCCAGGGCCAAGCTTCAAATGCATCGTTGCCACCGTCGAATCAAGGAACTCAATGATCGCCTCTTCTCCATCGCGGGAGATTCGCACTTCGTCGAGCGTGGCGGGGCGCGGTCGTTTCTTATACATTGATCCTCCGAACAATCGCGGGTGACTTACTTCCACGTCGTGCGTGACGTGAGGCTCGTGCCAGAACTCATTAAGTTGGTTATCATTCGAGCACAGACAATGCTAGGTGTCGAGTGAGCGGCTAACGGTCGCGAATTCGACAAGTAACGATCTCTCAAGGGACATCGAGTGTCAGACCCACTGCTTAAGATTCGGAACCGCCACACCGTTGCCTGCGGCGATCCGCCGATCATCAACGGCGACGATCCGAACGTGTACATCGGTTACTTCGAGAATGCTTTTGGCGAGCAGTGGGTGTTCAACTTTGACAGAGTAACGCGAAAGGCTGAGCTTCGTGGCGGCGACATCGGCTGGAATTCGGTGCATGAAGTCCGCGACGGAAGAGTCGGCGAGTTGGTGCTGGGGCGGGATGAATCGGCGTGGCTTCAAGCCTGCTGGACGGCGGCGGCAAGGACGTAGAGTGAAACACGAGACATCGATCCCATGAGTCATTGGCGACGAAGTTCAAGTGGAGACTTAACGATGCGAAGATGTTGTGAATCCTTGATTCTGGTCGCTCTTTCACTATTCCCGAGTAGTGCGATAGGCGATGAGCCCAGACCAGATGACGTCTTTCTATTGCCGTACTTTCTTGGCAACGGCGAAACTGGCGTCTACTTTGCCTTCAGCCGCGACGGTCTGAAGTTCGATTGGCTGAACGACGGCAAGGTCGTCGTGCCAGCCCAGCCTTGGGGAGACGAAAGTCTCACGCGAGACCCGTCCATTGTCTACCACGACGGCACGTTTCACCTGATCTGGACGACGAGCTGGAACTCACGCAGCATCGGCTACGCGAATTCCCAAGACCTCGTCCACTGGAGCAAGCCGTCGAAGATCGATATCTGGGGAGACTTCACCGACGTTCGCAATACGTGGGCACCCGAGCTGCATTGGGACCCGGAGCAGAAAGAGTTCGTAATTCTGTGGAGTTCCACGACGCTTGCGGAACTGCATGACGGTGACGGCAGTGGCGATCCGCACGGGTACGATCATCGAACGTATGCGAGCCGGACCAAGGACTTCAAGACATTCTCAGAACCGGCTCTGTTCTTTAGCCCTCAGAATCCTGAGTACAGTGTCATCGATCCGTTCATCGCTCGTGATGATCGTGGAACGCAGGATCTCGCCGATGATCGCTGGGTGATGGTCATCAAGAATGAGTTGGAGCCAGAACGCGGCGGCAAGAATTTGCGTCTGACGTTCAGTCGGCACATGCAGGGGCCGTACGACACAACGCTGGGGCCACCTATCGTCGGTGCTGGATCGGATATCGTGGACCAGATGGGCGAAGGTCCGTCGTTGTTCAAACGCGACGGCCTGTGGTTTCTGTACTGGGATGCTCCCGGCAGCCAGTTCTCGTACTGTCTGGCAACAAGCCCTGATTTGAAAACGTGGACGAACCGTTCCGCCGAAATGTCGCTCCCCGCAGAACACATGAGACACGGTACGGTGCTCGTTGTCCCGGCGAAGGCCGTAGCCGATTCGCTCAAGTGAGAGTCCTGTGAGTTCTGTGCTCTCACCTCCCTACGACAAGCTGGCTCAGTTCGCAGGTAACCTGGCGACTTGCTTGGAGGCGGGTGTCGGCATCGAGCAAAGCCTCAAGACGGCCAGTCGGTCGTTGGGTGGAACCAGGTTGGCACCGGCACTGCAAGTCTCGCTGACGCGAGTCAAACGAGGCACTTCTTTGGCAGAGGCATTGGCGGCTATCGAATGGGGGTTGCCCACGTTCTTCGTGCCAATGGTCCAAGCTGGTGAACAGACCGGTCGCACGGATGAAGCGTTACGGCATCTTGAACGGCACTGTCGCTTGCTCGTCGCTCCGTCTAACGCCTTACGATACGTTTGTCTTATTCCATTGGCACTCATGTTGTTCGGCACGATGATCCAGGTGGCCGCCCATGCCCTGTTTATGCCCTGGACGACAACGCTCGCTTTCGTGTTTAGTAGCCTCACGTCGTACGCGATGCTGGCCGTGCTGGCATTTGTCGTCGTGAGTTCTCCCGCGAAGCCAATTATCGATCAACTGAAGTTGTTGCTTCCTATTGTCAACGACGTCGAGCGGGAGTCGGCAGTCAGCCACTTCTTTCACGCCTTGGCGATGCTGTACGCTGCCGGAGGGCGGCGAGTCGAAAGCATGATCAACTTCTCCGCTCGAACCGTGAGCAACGAAGCGATTCGCAAGGATCTTCTAACGGTTGTCGGACGCATTGAACAAAGTGATACGACTACGGAAGCCTTCCGCAAATCACAATACCTGTTGCAGCACGAACAAGATCTCATCGAGTCTGGAGAGTTAAGCGGTACGCTCGAACGGTCGTTCGAGCGGATTGCCGTTGACGCCGCCGAGAAACTTCGTTTCCGCTTGGGAATCTTTCAAGTGATATTTACCCGCATCATGGCAGGCTTCGTCTTCTGTTCAATCGCGATGACTTTGATATCGCTGTTGCGTATGGGATGATTTAAAGATGACGTCCTGACACGACCCGTAGATCTTGGAGTGAACGAAGATGGAATTAGGAGTCTGAGTAGCCCGATTGGAACGCGAGAACATTCTCATCAAGCGGCTCGGCCTAACGACGTTAATCGTCGCTGGCCTGATCATCACACTCGGCCAGACAATACCGCAACAGCCCGACGCGATCCGTGCGACCATGTTCGTGCTTATTGACGAGAACGGCCAACAGCGTGCGACGCTCGGTGTCGAAAACGGTAGACCAGCGTTGGTGCTCGAAGACACGAGCGGTCGCGGCGTCATACAGCTGCAAGTTACGATACTCGTCGGCGTTATAATATTCACCGCTGGCAGACGCAACTTCTTCCACTTGGCTTGCAGTTGTTCGATCTGCGGCCCTTTGATCATTCCGCGGTCGCCGACCAACGTGCCGGCGACAGTTTTACTCGAACTTGAAGGAATAGATGTCCGCGTTGTTCACTTCGAACCGCACGCGAACCGGCTTCCCAGCGAGGCTCGACAGTTTACCACCGCTCCACACAACGGCTTGCTCGATCGAATCTCCTTGCAGCGGCTGGCAGTTGCTTAGGGCAAAACCGTCGAGCGGCTTCCCTGCGGTGTTCTGCAATTCGACACGCACGCTGCCGCCGTCTTGCGTCGCGACATTGAGTTGCAGTTCATCGCCCTCAAACACGAGCGGCTTGGTCACCAGCGAACCGCCCTGCCCCGTGCCGCGAAGCGACACGAAACCATCAACGCGATACGTAAATCGACGCACGCGACTATCGGGGCCGGTGTAATACGCTTCCGTGGCGTAGACCGAATACTCCTTCTCATTGCCGGGCAATTGCACCAAACCCCAGGTCATGTAGTTGCTCCGATTACCATCGCGATCTTCTGGGGCATCTTCGGGAATTACTGGATCGAGCCATCGCTTGAAGTTCAGCCCATCGTGACTGGCCATGAACGTCGGCTCGACGCGTTGACCCTCCGCAGGTAAGTAGCGAGTTGGAAAGCCGAGCAGAATGTGGGGAGCGCGATCATAAGGTTGAACGGCGTTTGTGTAGAGATGCTGGTTCGGTGCGTCGCCATAGTTGAGCAGTACTGGCTCTGTCCAAGTCACATAGTCCGACGAAGTACCCGTCATGATTGCTCGGACACCATCCACGAACGTGCGATGATACTCGCGATAAGTCCCAGCATGGGCATCCCAGAACGCCAGGTTCTGCGAATCGAAGTAGCCATTTGTGATCACTGGTTCGTCTTTGATGCGAGTCCAATGGATCCCGTCTGGCGATTTGAAGACATACAACCCTTTCTTCCCCGTCGGTCGCCCGCGAGCGATCCCTTTATACCGAGCGTCTGCGGTACAATCGGGGTGCGTATCTTTGAAGGCCGCAAAACAGTGTGTCCCGATCCCGTCCCAGACGATGTTGTTCTGCTTGGAACCGTCGAACTCGAATAGCCCGAGGTTCGGCTTCGTCCAGTGAATGCCGTCCTTGCTCTCGGCATAGCAGACGACTTCCGGATGAGTGGCCTTCTTGGCCACTTCGTCCCAGTGCGAGCCGCGATAGTAAGCTCGATAGAGATCGCCATCGCGAAAAATTGTGTAATACGCCGACGTATTCCCTTCCCATGGTTTGTCGGTCACCAACACCACCTCTTGAGGTGCGGGGCGATGCAAGTGCAGCGAGGCTTCGCCTTCCAGCCTGTCGATTACGTAATCATCGGCGAACAGTTCCAATCTCGAGCCAATTGCCAGAGGCTTCGCCGGAGTGATGCTCACTGGCTCCGCCACACTGGTGCTGACTTGAACGCATGACAGGAACAACGCCAAACACTTGAGGTAATGGTGCATCGTTTAATCGACTCCCGTGGGAAAGAAATGCTGGGCGGGCGAAGGGGGTGATGGCTGTCGGAGTAGGAGGCCCTATGATATCACAAGTCAACGCCGAGGTGAAATGACTTCCCCTGGCCTGAACATTTCGACCGTCGAGATTATCGTGAACGCTTAATGAGCGATGAATTGAAGCCAACGCAGTGGTACTGGGTTCGTCGTGAAGACGGCAGCATCGCTCCGTATCGCTTTCATCAGAAGAAACGCGATTCAAGCGGGCGTCTGCTCGGTGAGTTTTTTGTCGGCAGTTTTATCAGGACGTTTCCGCTCAGCGCCGTCATTGGGGAAGCCGAGATGCCGTCCTCACCGCCAACCTAGGCGGCAAGCCCCAGCATCGGCGAAGGCGAATGAAAACGCGATCAGGGAACGTCGTGGGCGCAAACACTCTGCTGGGAACCGGGAAAGGGGATAAGTCCACTTAACTGAGGATCGGACTTATCCTCTGGACTGGCGAAGCATCAACGCCGACGTAGGAGCCCCCGCCGAAATGTCGTCCGCGCGGCGGGTGGCATTGGTGCCACCGCTATCCTCGCAGGAACTGGATCGGCGATGGACTCGCGTGCATACGCCAATACTCGTGGAAAGCTCGCTTCGAACGCCGCCGATTCCATGTCACTCGAGCCACCACCCAGTGCGACGGCGAAGGCTTCCGCAAACGTTTCTTGCGAGCCGCTTCGCCCGGCTTGCAGATAGTACGCCAAGTTATCTCGCTGGGCCTGAACAATGCGAGCAGTATCGTTCCGATAGGCTTCCATGAATTCTGGTGACGACGAAAGGTTTCGACCGCTCCGCCCTCCTGCTGCCATATCGAATGCGTGGCCGAGCTCATGTCTCAAAACGCCCGCCACTCGCGAACTGGCCACGACTTCCCCGTTCCGATCACGACGCTTCTCGGCGACGACGAGCAGCTTTGCACTCGGTAGATGAATTGCGTCGCTGTTGTCCCAGGTGAGATGCCGTGGCCATCCGGCTGGACGAACGCCACGCAATGTCGGCGCGGCATCGACGACAAACTCGGCCAGTTGGACTCGCCACCCGGCATCATCCAAAGTCTTCCACACCTGCAGTGGCACGGATCGTGTCGCGGCTTCTGTCTCGCGTTGGAAGCGATCGCTGACGCTTGTGGCCGACACCAGGCTGATCGTGACGGCAGAAACCTCTTGCGCCAGCGAGGACTGTTCCGCCACGAGACTGCTCAAGCAGCAAAGTGTTAGTAGAAGCGATGTCCGCGTGAGCATCGTAGATTTCTGCCGGTGCTGGTTTCGAGCTTAGGATCGTCCAGGAAATAACTTCATGGAACGAGGTGGCCGAGGCTGAGTCCGCGAAGCCCCGGCTTACCATGAACTCCAATCAGCCGTGGCGTCGAAGACTCCGCCACAGCCACCTGCCAAGAGGCTGAAGATCTCAGCACGTTGTTCGCATGAGCAAGGCGAGACATTAGGGAAGCTCGGCGAGCGACTCAATGCGAATTCGAGGGCGGTAATCCATGACGTACGATTGTGAGGAGCTGCGATAGCGGTGCGCGCAATGTCAAAACGCCATCGTTCGCAAGCAATCTTGAGCCCGAATAACCGGAAGCGACCGTCATGTCCGCAGAAACGTTACAGCCCACCGAAATACCAAACCAGTGTTCCCCGAGTGCAATCGGACAGACTGCTTCTTCGAATGCCGATTCTTGCGAATCGTCGAGGGCAGCCGTGCGAGTTATGCACGTCATCAATGGCGAACACTACTCGGGTGCCGAACGTGTCCAGGATCTGCTCGGCCAGCATTTGCCTTCGTTCGGGTACGAAGCGGCATTCGCGTGCGTGAAACCGGGGCGATTCGCAGACCGACGACAAGATCAGGCTCCACGGATCTTCGACCTTCCGATGCACTCCCGGATCGACTTGGGGGTTGCACGAGAATTGAGTGACATCATTCGAAGCCAAGACTTCGCGTTGGTGCATGCCCACACTCCACGCAGCGCGATGGTAGGACGGCTCGCCGCTTGGTCTGCGAAAGTTCCGCTGATCTATCACGTCCACAGTCCGACCTCTCAAGACACGACCCACGGCTGGCGAAATCGTTTGAACCATTGGTCCGAACGCGCGAGCCTCTACAAAGTGGCGCGTCTGATTACCGTTTCGAACAGCCTCGGCCGCCACATGCGATTGCAAGGTTATCGCTCTGAGTTGATCTCGGTCGTGCCGAACGGCGTGCCGACGTCGACACGTCGCCGCGATGCGGTGCCGCCTCGAGGAACCTGGCACATTGGGACGGTAGCGCTCTTTCGGCCTCGCAAGGGACTGGAAGTTCTGCTCGAATCGATGGCGTTGATGAAAGAACGCGGCGTCTCAGTGCGGCTTCGAGCCGTCGGTCCGTTCGAGACACCCGACTATGAAGCGGAGATTCACTGGCACGTCGAACGTCTAGGACTCCGGCACGACATCGATTGGATCGGGTTCACGCAGGACGTTACGCACGAGCTGACGCAGATGGATCTCTTCGTGTTACCAAGCTTGTTTGGTGAAGGCCTGCCGATGGTCGTGCTGGAAGCGATGGCGGCAGGCGTTCCCGTCGTCGGCACGCGAGTCGAGGGTGTTCCCGAAGCGATCGACGACGGCGTGAATGGCGTTATCGCCGCTCCGGGTGATCCAGCCGATCTGGCGCATTCGATGATGCGGATCATCGACAGGAAACTCAATTGGTGTATGCTGCGCGAACGCGCGATCATGACGCACGCTGAACAGTTCTCCGCCGAGCGAATGGCTCAAGGCGTGGCCGTCGTCTACGATCGCGTTCTTGGCGCAACTCGCAAGAAGTGATGCAACATGATGCCGCTGGCGACGGCGGCGTTCAGTGAATCCGTACCCATCTGCATGGGAATGGTCACGCGCCGCTCGCAGGCTTGCGAGATTTCGTCGGGCAAGCCGTGCGCCTCGTTCCCGATCAGGATTGCAAGCCGGTCCGCACGATGTGTTTCGTCGAGTACTTCGGCGTCATCGAGCACGGTGGCGATCCGTTCGAACTGAAATTCCTCGTGCAGCCGCTCCAGATCCGCCGCGACATGCTCGGATTCGACGAGGGGCAACTTGAGCGTCGCACCCATCGACACGCGCAGCACGCGCCGCGATAGGGGATCGCTGCACTGCGAGCCGAGGAGTACAGCATCAACACCAAACGCAGCAGCGCTGCGGAGGATACTGCCCAGATTCGTCGGATCCTGAATCCCAACGCACACTAGAACGGTCGCAGAGTCTGAAACGTTCCGGAGAACTTCTCTCAGTTCCGGTTGCGGTTGTCGATGGCCGCAAGCCAACACGCCGCGATGAAAGTTGAAACCGATTATTTCTTCGATCATCTTGGCAGGTGTCACATAGACCAACCGATCATGTGGCTGCTCGTCCAAGAGGCTGAGTCGGCGTTCATCGACAAGTATCGAGTGTGTCGGAAAAGAACTGGCGACGAGCCGGTCCACGAGGAGCCGACCTTCCGCGATGAACAGACCGCAACGCCGACTGGCCTTGGCACTGAGCAGGTCGCGATAGACGGCGATCCGTTCGTCTTCGATATCGTGAATGGGAATCAGCGGCATCAGTTGATCTGCAACGGCCTCTCGGCGATGTGAACTGTCAGCGTCATCTCGCGACCATCGCGGACGACGGTCACTTCTACATCGCTGCCAATCTTTGCGGCAGCGACGCGTCGCGTCAATGTTCCACCGTCGCTGATCGCATCGTCGTTCCATTTCACAATAATGTCACCAGGCCGAATGCCGGCAAGTTGAGCGGGCGATGGGTTGCGAGGATCTGTCGCGACAACCGCCATGACATACGCGCCGCGATTGACGGAAAGGTTGATCTCACGAGCGACTTCATCGGTCACATCGCCAAGTTGAGCCCCAAGCCAACCTCGTTCAACGTACCCACAATTTCGTAGCTTCTCGTAAACTTGCCTGGCCACATTACTGGGAATCGCAAAGCTGATGCCTTGATAAGCGTCGCCCACGATCGCGGTATTGATCCCGATAATTCGCCCGTGTGCGTCGACCAACGGGCCGCCGCTGTTGCCAGGATTCACTGCCGCGTCGGTCTGTAGAAAGTCTTGCCAGGCAGTCCCTGTCGTGCGATTCTTGGCGCTCAAGATTCCAAAGGTGATGCTGTGTTGCAGTCCAAATGGGCTGCCAACGGCCCACACCAAGGCACCTGCATCCACTCGATCGCTATCGCCCCATTCGGCCGCTTCGAGGTTCGTCGCATCGACTTTGAGGACCGCCAGATCGGTGAGGGAATCGATGCCGACGACCGTTCCGCTGACGACACGACCATCGTTGAGCGTGACCTGGATCTCGGTTGAATCGGCAACGACATGATTGTTGGTAACGACATATCCCTCCTTATCAACGATCACACCAGAGCCCTGGCCTCTCGTTTCGGGGAGCATGCGTTGGAATCGCGGATCAATTCCCTGGCGGTTGCCGACGATTAGGGAACTGGCGACGTTAATGTGAACGACGCTGGGTGCCACGCGTTTGGAGACCAGCTGGTAAGCAGTCGAGAGTTCGGCGAGGGGCAATTGATCGAGTCCTTCTTTGGCCGCTTCGAGTTCCGCGCGTTGTCGGCCTTTGGTGATCGAGTATTGCAATGTCTCCGCAAAGTATGGAACAAAAAACCGCACGAGCAGCAGCATGACCAGCGCCGTCAGAAACCATGTCAGCCGATTCGCCACACGAGCAGTCCCGTCCGGCGGGCTGTTAGGTCGCTCGTAAACCGGCAAGCCGGGATCATCCTCTCGGAATTCGTGCATAAGTGAGTCCGTAACCTATCTGAGTATCGACAACACGTAATCGCATTATAGACTTCGATTCCGTCTTGTCGTGCGTTCATGCTTTCGCAACACCTTGACGCACACCTTGACGGCGTTGACGCCAATTGGGTGCCGTGCTAGAACGATTCGTTTCAGATGCTCTAAAACCTTGCCCAGTAGGGAGTAACTAGCGTGGGAAGCGAACGCCAACGTGAGATTCGTCGTCGCCGGACTCGTCGTCGTAAGATGGTCATCTTGAAACGTCGGGCGACCGCTGCCACGGCGTCGGAAAAGGTGGTCTTGGCGGACAAGATCAGAAAGCTCACGCCGGGTGCCGAAGAGCTGATCACGCGTCTTTCGCTCGAAGAACGCTAAGGTTTTTATCGCTGAAACGTTTAGGATCGCCGCTGCTGGCTTGTCAGCAGTAGTCCCCAGTTCTCACGGCTTTCTGCGGCAAACTACCAAAGATGGTAAATCCGCTTGACGTGCTGGAAACGTGCCTCTACGTCGACGACCTCGTCGCGGCGGAGCGGTTTTATACCGACGTTCTCGGTCTCGCCTTCGTCGGTCGTAGTGCCGGTCGGCACGTGTTTTTTCGGTGCGGATCGACCATGCTGCTGCTCTTTAATCCAGCAGCGACAAGCGTGCCACCGTCCGAAGTTCCATTGCATGGAGCCCGTGGCCACGGTCATGTAGCTTTTGCCGTCTCGCACAATGAACTCGAACCGTGGACGAAACGGCTCGAAGAACATGGCGTTGCGGTCGAACAACGAGTTCACTGGCCGAACGGAGGTCGCTCGATTTACTTTCGCGATCCAGCGGGCAACAGCTTAGAGTTTGCCACGCGGGATTTGTGGATGCTCGGAGATTGATCTGCGATGCCGATTCGAGTCGTATGTAAGCACTGTGGGAAGCAGTTCTCGGCCTGGGATGACTTGGTTGGCAACACCGTTCAATGTCCGAAATGTCAGCAGCAGATGGTGATCTATTCTGGCAACGACGCGCTCGACGAACCAGCAAAGCCGACACCCCCGCCCGCGAATCGACCCGTTGCGTCTTCCGTCAAGACGACACCAGTCAAGACGACGCCGGTGACACCACGTCCCGTCGCTCCGCCGATGCCCTCGATTCCCGCCCCGCCCCCGGCGACGCGCAGCACCGGCAGTGGAGCGTATGCGGCAGACGACTTCGACGACAGCGATGATCTTCCGTACGCATGCCCACATTGTCACCAATCGATGCCGGCCAGCGAAGACTTGTGCGACCATTGCGGGTATCACCGCATACTAAAGCGACGCATCGATGTTAGCGAAGGGATCAAGAAGCCCGACAAGTCGGTTGGCTTCGAACGGCTGCTCAAGGGACAACTGGCCGACGCCAATTCGGCGGAGAGTACGTTGCTGTTGATCAAGATTGTCGGCGGAGTGATTGCTGCGGGGATCTTGCTCGTTTGTTTAGGGAAGTGGTCGGTGATCCTCGTTGCGATTGCGGCAGCTGGTTTCTTTTACTGGAAGGCGAAACGATCACCAACGGCGGCCGATGCCGATCCGTCCGCCGTCAATCGAGACGTTGTGTCGACTTTTTTTTGGACCATCGCGTTGACCGTTCAACGCGCCGCTGGCTGGCGTGTGGCTGCGTGGCCGTTCCCGCCGACGAAGGCGTTGACGCTGCACGATTCGACGTTCACCGATCAGGATCTCAGCAGCGTAGAAGATCTAG
>CAUJKL010000550.1 GCA_963204995.1 Planctomycetota bacterium
CTTGCCCATTGTCGATCACAGAGATTCAAGAGCTTTACGCGACCAATCAATCGTCACAAGTTGAAGACGATCAATGTTCCGATCGTCCATTGCCGGAAGCGGGTGATCTACCAACACCTCAGGTTGTTGCATCGTCGTTCCGACAATCAGGTCAGCTCGCCGAGAGTGGCCAGTTGGACCGACGTTACTGGTCGAATGCTCGCTTTGCGACAGCACATATCAGTCAACTCGACTCCTTAGTCACGGACTTGAAGTCGGTCGTGTCGGAGTTCTCCAGCTTTGACGGCTGGAAACTTGCCGCCGTCGATGCTGGGCGAAATCAACTGCCGGACGGTGGTCCGTGGAGTCATCTTCTCGCCAAGATTGACGAGGGGGTCGAATTCGCACGGCTCGTCCAAACCGACATCGTGGTCCACGGGCCGGAAGTCGTTGATGAATCATCGCTGCAACCACAACTCATTGCCGCCAACGAGTTGCTAAGGCATCTTTCGGAGGGCGGAAAGCTGGGGTGGATGTCTCTTGCCTTCCGTACTTCGTGGAAGCAGGCATTATCGAACTGGCGAGTCAAAGGCCGGGCACCGGAAACTGCCGAGGAGATCGCCGCCGTACAGCGACTACTGGCCGTCACAATCTCTCGTGCCGAAATTCGACTCCTGTGGGACGGACTCATGTCCCCACATGGTGCTCCACATTCAACCGAACTGGGTGACGAGCCAGAGCGATCGGCAGGCCAGTTCTCCCTGGTGATCCGCAGCACGTTTGGATGGTGGTGCCAGAGATGGATTCCCCTGGAACAACGTCTGCGCGATTTGGGTTTCGATTGGCCACGTTTCATCGGTGAACAGCCGCCGGACCTGAATCGGTACGGTGAGATGCGGCGAATCATGGAAGCCGTCCGGCTTCGTTTGGTGGATGATCTTGAAAGAACCAAAGATCACCTCAAATCCTTGGTGCTCAACAAGCAAATGGGAGATATTCTCGGTCGCCTACGAACGTTTGACCGCCCCGAGGTTGTAGCACTTCGTAAGTCGTTAGAAGACAAAAACGCCGAAGCGTATGCCCGGTCATACCAAGCGTGCGTAGCGGCGGCTGAAAGGCGAAAGCACTCTCTTCGGCGGAGAGAGTTGTTGGCGAAAATGACTCGCCCGTCATTCGAAGGCTTTGCAATTGCCGAGGGGTGGGCAGAAGCGATTCGACAACGACGAGACGTTCACGGCGGAAGTATTCCTCCGGGAGATGCCCTGAAGGCATGGGATTGGCGACAACTCAATGATGAGTTGGACCATCGGGCCGAAGTCGATCTCGAAAACTTAGGGCGTCAGATTCAGGAGATCAACGACCAACTAAAGCGGCTGACAAATCAGCTCATTGACCGCAAAGCCTGGGTCTGGCAAGTTCGCCGTACCGGGACGGCTCAGCGACAAGCTCTCATGGGGTGGCTTAGTATCGTCACCCGGATTGCCAGAGGATTTGGACGTCGCGTACCGCAGCTTCGGCGTGAAGCTCAACAGAAAATGGAGGCGTGTCGTGACGCCGTACCGGTATGGATCATGCCGTTGTCGCGGCTTGTAGAGAATTTTGACTTTTCAGAACCGCGTTTTGACGTCGTGATTATTGATGAGGCAAGCCAATGCGACGTCATGGCACTGATGGCACTTGCGATTGCCCGCAAAGTGATTGTCGTTGGCGACGACAAGCAGGTAAGTCCAACGGCAGTCGGACAAAAGATAGACATCATTGACAACCTCATCAAGCTGCATCTCGACGGTATTCCCAACGCGGTGCTTTACGATGGCAAAATGTCGATCTACGATCTCGCCAAGCAATCGTTTTCGGGTTTGATTTGCCTACAGGAGCACTTCCGCTGTGTGCCCGACATCATTCAATTCAGCAATCACCTGAGTTACGACGGCACGATCAAGCCGTTGCGGGAACAAGCTAGTTCGCCGTTGACCCGCAGCGTAGTGCCCTACCGCGTCGAAGGCGGCGTGCGTGAAGACGGGAAGGTCAATCCTGTCGAAGCCGTGACGATCGCATCCTTGATCGTAGCGGCGACCAAGCATCCTGCGTATGCAGGGCAGACGTTCGGTGTCATCTCATTAGTGGGCGACGAGCAGGCGATGGAGATCGAGCGGTTGTTGCTGCGGCATCTGACCCCGGATGAATACGATCGACGTCGGATTGTCTGCGGAAACTCAGCCCAGTTTCAGGGCGACGAACGGCATATTATGTTTCTGTCCGTCGTGGATTCGCCGGGAAATGGCCCCCTTCGCATGAGTGACCGGGATGAAACAAAACAGAGATACAACGTCGCCGCAAGTCGAGCCCAGAATCAGACCTGGGTCGTCTATTCGCTGAATTACGAGGTCGATCTTCAGCCCAAAGACCTTCGACGCCGATTGATCGAACATGCCATCGACCCCAAAGCAATCAGTCGAGAACTAGAAAAATCACTTGCTCGCACCGAATCTCCTTTTGAGCAGGATGTCTACGAACGCTTGGTGCGGCAAGGCTACCGCGTCCGACCACAGTGGCAAGTTGGGCGTTACCGAATTGACCTCGTGGTGGAGGGTGAAGAAGGTCGCGTTGCCATCGAATGCGATGGAGATCGATACCATCCCATCGAAAAACTACCTGAGGACATGGAACGACAGGCAATCTTGGAACGACTCGGCTGGCGTTTTGTCCGCATCAGGGGTTCGGTTTTCTTCCGCGATCGTGACTCAACGATGGAGAAAGTGTTTGCGAAGCTCGATGAACTAAGAGTGTTTCCAACAGCAAGAGATGTTCAGGTAGAAGCGATCGACGGAGTTCAGCAGCAAGACGCCGTTGCAGACGTGATTCGACGTGCGGCTGAATTGCGATCGCAGTGGGAAGAAGCTGAGTCACGTGGCGATACAGCCGTCGATACGGAGGCCGTTGACGAGACCGATGCTACACCGGTTGGACGAGAGGTGGTATCTGATGCCGAGAGTCACTTCGACAACGATGGGAAACCGCTGAGTGACGTAGAAGAATCGCCGACGAGTGCCCAGCAACAATTGGATGATCCTCCATTTGATTCCGATGGAAGCGGTGCGAATTCGCAAAACATTGCGCCGGCAAGCGCTACTTCCACGCCTTCAGAGTCAGTCCCCCAGGGTGAATCCACCGGCAAGCCTGGCAATGTGACGAGGAGATATTTGTTTGACGATCTCGACGAGCCTGAGGTCACGGAGGCAACGAGTCTGCAACAACGAATCGTACAGCTGGTGAGTCGGCAACCGGGGCTTAAAGGTCGTGAAATCGCAAACGCTCTGGGTGTTGATAGGAGAGAAGTTAATTCAATTTTGCACAGGCACTTGTCGTCGCAACTGCGTCAAGACGACGAGGCTCGTTGGTGGCCACGTTCGTCCAACGGTGGTGTCTGAACGTTGTGGCGAGTTGGGCTACACTGTCGCACCCAGCGAAGCTACCGCCGAGCGTGATTCGTTTGGCGATGTCGTGCTGATGGGACGATTGCGAGCTGCCATCGACCGGCTGAATCTCAAAATTCCAACCGAAGCCCGCGACGAGGCGTTTCGGAAAGTGCTGCTGACCAATTCGCCGTCATTGGTGGCGAACAATCGCAAGTTTCACTGGATGCAGTGCGATGGCGTCGAGGTCGAGTATCGCCGCGCGGACGGCTCGATCGCTGGCGATCTGGTGCGGCTGATCGACTTCGACGATCCGGCCAACAATGACTGGCTCGCCGTCAATCAGTTCACGGTCAGCGCCGACGATGGTGCCGGCCGCAAAACACTCGCCACACGTTTCAAGGACGCAAAGCCCCGTTCCGCATCGTGATCGTCCGCGACATGTGGCTGAC
>CAUJKL010000551.1 GCA_963204995.1 Planctomycetota bacterium
GCGAAGGTAGTATGATTGTCACACTTGCCCGAAGTTCGTGCTAGGACAGGGGAATTCTGAAAACTATAATGACGCCGCTGATGTGACACTCCCATGACCACCTCATCTCAGAAGAATCGAAACTATGAAAACCGCACTTCTGCTCCTCTTGTCTAGCTGTGCCGTGCCGGTGATCGGTGCGGAACGCCCTAATGTCTTGGTCATCCTGTGCGATGATATTGGCGCACACGAACTCGCACTCTACGGACATCCCAAGCATCGCACGCCCCATCTTGATGAATTAGGTAGAACCGGAATTTGGTTCACGACGGGCTACTCGACGCCGATCTGTCACCCCACTCGCTTCGAGCTGATGACAGGCCAGTACGGCCATCACAACGGCGTGTATCATTTTCCGGGCCGGCCAGGTGGTCCCACGGCGGATATGGGTGTGGATGACATTGCGAGCCATCTGACCTTCGGGAAAATCTTTCAAGAGGCAGGTTACTCGACCGCTCATGCGGGCAAGTGGCAGTTATCGGGAAAGCATCCCTCGCTGATCCGCGAATGCGGCTTCGACGAGTACTGTATGTGGGCTTATAAACACAATCTTCCGGCGGGCGTCGAGCACACAGGTGCCTGGGAAGGCACGCCGGGGCAGAAGACAGCCCGCTATTGGCATCCGTCCATCGTGCAGAATGGCGAATACGTCGAGACCAGCAAGGACAGCTATGGTCCGGACATTTTCTCCGACTTCGCGCTCGATTTCATCAGCCGATGTGAGGACGAACCTTTCTTTGTGTACTATCCGATGGCACTTACACACGGCCCCTTCTTCAGTACCCCCGACACGACAAAGACCCTAGAAGACCGCTTCACGCAAGATCGTAAGAATTGGCAAGCCAATGTCGAATACGCCGATAAGATTGTCGGCAAACTAATGAAGGGCTTGGAGCAACTTGGCAAACGCGAGAACACGCTCGTGATCTTCGTCGGCGACAATGGCACCGGCGGCGATGGCAAAGCTCAAACGACGGAGAAGGGCGCGCGAGTGCCCTTCATCGTCAACGGCCCCGGTCTGGTGAAGTCGGTCGGCGAATCTCGCGAGCTAGTCGATCTATCGGATATCGTTCCGACGATCTGCGAAGTTGCTGGCATCACACTGCCCAAGGATCACGTTATCGATGGCGTCTCCTTCGCGCCATACCTTCGTGGCGAGACCACACCGCTGCGCGAATGGATCTACGCTTATCTGGGCACGCAGCGGGTCGTGCGCACGAAGCGCTGGCTGCTCGAGAACAACTCGATGACGGAATTCGGACAACTCTATGACTGCGGCGATTCCCGAGATGGCGTGGGATACAAAGATGTCACGGAGTCAAATGATCCGGATGTCGCCGCAGAGAGAAAGCTGATGGAACAGATTCTCGCGGACAAGCCAGTGCCTGTTGTTAAAGTCCAGGGCAAAAAGAAGAAGGCGAAGGCGAAGGCCCGATAGCGAGCTGCGCTTCAAACTCGCGAGAGAAGTAGATTGGATCGACCGGCTATGTAATTGAGAAAGGTTGGACACTTGAAATCAGCATTCTTTGCAGCATCGTTTACCGTGCTCTGCTGCACGCTCTTAAATGCAACAGAGTTGGAACTTCACTCCCGGCTAGTCCCGTTGCCCTTCAAGTTGCTTGGCCCGTTTGCACGCACGAGCGACGGCAGCATCCTGGCAATTGACTCGCAGGCCACCTTCGTGAGCAAGGATCTCGGGAAGACGTGGTCTGAGCCAAGGCCGATGTTTCCTGCCGGCACGAAGATGACGGTCAGCAACGAGCGCGCTCTTCTACGAACGAAAGACGGCACGCTCATCGCCGCGTTCATGAATCTCGATGAACGGAAATGGACCTGGAGCAACGAGCTTCACGATGCGCCCGATGCGATGTTGCCGACTTACGTGATGCGTAGTACAGACGATGGAGTCACTTGGCAACAGATTCAGAAGCTGCACGATGATTGGAGCGGCTGTGTGCGCGACATGATTCAGACGAAGGACGGTCGTGTGATCTTCACCGCCATGAAGATGCTGCACAATCCCGGGCGACATGCAGTGCTGACCTATTCTTCCGCTGATGATGGTGTCACCTGGCAGGCTAGCAATCTGATCGATCTTGGTGGACAAGGCCACCACGGCGGCGTGACCGAAGCGACACTGGTCGAGCTTGCCGATGGTCGAATCTGGAAATTGATTCGTACCAATTGGGGCGAGTTCTGGTCCGGCTATTCCAGCGACGGCGGTCAGCACTGGCAAATCCTTCAGCCTTCTGGGACCGCAAGTAGCAGCGCTCCGGCGATGCTCACGCGACTGGCCAGCGGCAGGTTAATGTTGATCTGGAATCAACCGTTCCCAGAAGGCAGCGACAGCTGGCCTTTGAGCGGTGGCGACGGGCTGTGGTCCGAAATCCCCGTCAGCAACCACCGCGAGGAACTATCGCTGGCCTTATCTGACGACGACGGACAATCCTGGACGAAGCCTGTCGTGATCGCCAGGCAGCCGGGCAAGTGGCTCGCGTATCCGTATGTGTTTGAGGTAGCTCCGGGACGTATCTGGTTGACCACGATGCAGGGCGATGTTCGTGTCGAGTTCAATGAGCGAGATTTCATCGTTGGCCAACCATAGGGCGGCAGGGCCGCGGCGGGCACCGACCCGAAGGTCGGTCGGCGAGCCATCGCTCGGTTGAACACAACCCGCTTCCGACTAACCGTCGCTAGATTCTTGCTGAAATAACAAGACTTTCGCCGATAACTGATGCAGGTGGCGCCCTTCAAGGCACACGCTACAATTTGGTGATTCTCCCGGAACGATAAATTGATCGTGGAGGTCAACGTGGCTTACTGCTTGGGTATTGATGTCGGTGGAACAACCACCACGATTGCAATCGGCGATGAATCGCGCAAAGTCGTCGATGTGTCTGAACAGTTTGCCACACGTTCGGCGGAAGGACCACAGCAAACGATCCTGTCGATCGTGAGTGAAATTAAGGCCGGCATCGAGCGAATCGGTGCGTCGCTCGATCAGTTGACCCATATCGGGCTGGCAACACCTGGCCCGGCGACGCTGGATGGCGTTCTCCTGCATACTCCGAATCTCAATCCGGCATTGTGGAACGAGGTTCCGTTTCGTGCTCGACTGGAAGAAAGTATTCGCAGTATTTCGCCGGTTGTGTCCGTTCATTACATCGGCGATGGACAAGCCGCAGCACTGGGCGAGTACTCGGTTCGCACTGGCGCCGTTACGTGGGATCGCGTCTCGATATCTGACTCGCGAGCGTCTGACTTGTCCTCGTTGTTCATGGTGATCGTGGGTACTGGCTTGGGTGGCGGTGAAGTCCTGCACCGGCAAGTTGTACGCGGTAAAGAAGGTCGGGCCGGACATGCCGGACACATTTTCTTGCCGCCCTACGCATTTCGTTACGAACACGATCGACAATTGCTCGTCGGAAACGCCAAGTGTACCGTCGAATCCGCAGTTTCCTTGACCGCACTCACACATCAACTCGAATATCGATTGACGCTCGATCAATGGTGCGACCATCCGCTAAAAGCAAGTCCGGGTTCAACTCGTGACAAAGCGAAACAGCTGCGGACGTTAGCGGCACAAGGCGACCCACTTGCCCTGGAACTGTTCGGCGACCAGGCACGTGCGTTAGGGATCGGCTTGTTGAGCGTGAACTATCTGGGCGATTACGATTTGTTGGTGATTGGCGGAGGTGTTTGTGACTTGGCGACAGAGACAAGGGAGCAGTATCGTGCCACCGCCGAGCAGGCGTATCGCGAGTTCGCGTTGGACGGTTTCCGAAACCTCGACCGTTTTGAATTCTCGGTCTGCGGAGACGAGGCACCCGTGATCGGGGCTTTGGCTCACGCCTATCTTACTGGCTGCTGCGTGACTTAAGCGAGCACGTCTTCCAACAGCCCGGTGCTGTCGCTGAACGAATCGACACGAGCGCCGCCGATATCAAGCATCGTACGATAGAGATTCGTCAGCGGCGTGTCCTTGGGATAGCTGTTGTGTCGCCCCGTTTTCAGGGCTCCACCACCACGGCCAAAGACAACGATCGGCAGGTCGTCGTGGTTGTGGCGGTTGCCGTCGCCGATACCGCTGCCGTAGAAGATCATGCTCATGGGGAAATGACTGACAATGGGCAGCATAACTCTTGCAACCCGTTTGAACGCTGGCAACCCATATACTGGAAGCGGCCCCCCCAATGCGACCATCAAATCGCCGAACACGCTTCTTTCGCTGACCTCGGAGACTGCCGCCGCCAACCCAAG
>CAUJKL010000552.1 GCA_963204995.1 Planctomycetota bacterium
ATCAATTGCCACGTGGCTCATTCGTCCACGCTTGCGACTTCCATTTCGTTCTTCCCTTCCAAATGATCGCTCTACTGGAGGGCTATCACCCAGTTTATTGCTCCCTCATTCTGGTTGTCAAAAGTCGTTGGGCTAGCTCACCGTCCGTACATAGGCTTGCCGCATCGGATCATGGAAGATCAAACACCATGATCTCCGCAGTCTCGACAGCAACGATCTCCAAGCTCTGCTCTTTGCTGACAGCAGCGCCGTCACTGGTATTTAGTTCTTCCCCGTTCAACGTCACGCCGCCACGCAAGACTTGCAGCCACGCATGTCGCCCCGGCTCCAATTTGTGAACGATCTGCTTTCCGTCGCCAAGCTTCGCCAGATAAATCCGAGCGTCCTGATGGATCATCAATGATCCGTCGCTCGCATCTGGTGAAGCGACCAGCCGCAATCGGTTCGTCATCTCGTCATCGGGAAACGCCTTCTGCTCATAGCTGGGCTCGATGCCTTTCTGCACAGGGAACAGCCAAATCTGGTACAGATGAACCGGCTCGCTGTCAGACGGATTGAACTCGCTGTGTGTGATCCCGCTGCCCGCCGACATCCGTTGGAACTCGCCGGGGTGCAAAACTTCGCCGTTGCCCATCGAGTCCTTGTGCTCCAGTGCTCCTTCCAGCACGTAGGTCACGATTTCCATGTCGCGATGTGGGTGAGTGCCGAATCCTTTGCCGGGAGCCACACGATCCTCGTTCATAACCCGAAGAGATCGAAAGCCCATGTGCTCAGGGTCGTGGTAATCGCCAAATGAAAATGTGTGGTAGGTGTCGAGCCAGCCGTGATTGAAGTGGCCTCGGTCTTTGGCTGTTCGTACTCGAATCATGGTTGGCTCCCTTCGGCGCAGTAGGACTCTGATTGTCGGCTTCGGTTTCGATACGGACAAGCCGGTGTAGACGAGCGCAATGGTGGCAGGCAACATTCTGCGGCGGCGACTTTTTGCGGCTTCGATCTGCGTGGGTTTTTCAGGCTCAGCGCACGCGATCTGAAAGTTTCGAGTTTCAATAAATGAAACAGGGAAGTGCGAAGTGGTCTCAGTCGATACGTCCCAAGATGCAAAGTTCGGGCAAACTCAACGAACCTTCCCATCGCTATCGGTGTCCAATACCGCATGGATACCACATTCCTCAACAACAAGTTCACCCGGATCGGAGCACGACTCAAGGTCGTGGATCGACCAACTCGTCGTCTGCGCACCGCGGGTCTGGTGTCGCTCGACATTGGGTCGGATCGTCGAGGCGAGTTCTTCGAGATCACGCCGCAGCTTGGTGCCGATCCCGAGGTCGAAGTGCTCGACGTTCAGCCTGCGGATCGTCACTTGCTCCTGCTGGTTCGTGAGAATGGCAACAAGAGCAAATTCCTCTGCGGTCATGACGAGCGACACTGGTTCGTAGCGGGCATTCCTGAGTCGGCACCGGTTGGAACCGTGCGTCAGGCCAAAGAAGCGTTACAGCCTCGTGAAGTTCAGAATGCTGTCGCTCGTCGGCATGTATCTGGCAAGGCCCGAAACCGGCGCAAGAACGCAGCGTTTGTTCGACAGGGAGAGTGGTTCTTTCTGCCTGTTGCTGACATTACTATTGATGATGCGTTGGTCCTGACAAACGAGCCGCTCCGTCGTGGTAACGGCGGCAAGCCCCACTGGGCCGAGTTCTGTTACCGTACCGGTGGCGAGACCGTTTACGTTTGCTCTCGGCATCCCAACGGCGTGACTTCGATGCAGCATCAGAAAATTCTGTCTGGCAACAGCAACGCTAAGAACTGGGGTTGGCAGACGATGCAGCGGAATCCCGGCGTGTATGTCCGTGGGCATATTCGTCACCCGGATCACGCCACCATCATGCTGCACCGTTGGCATCAGGCGGTGATGAACACCGAGAACCAGTCACGTGCGATGAAGAACGTGGCGTTTTTGGATTGAGACAAGATCGGACGGTGCAGTTTAGGGTTACTTCGTCCATAACGAGAAGGTCGTGGGTTCGAGTCCCACCTGCCCAATTTCAGATCGAAGGGCAGTAGCTCAGTGGTAGAGCATCTAAACACCTTGTGCGATGATTTCTCCGATCTTTTTAGACACACACCGGAAGGTGCAGGCAAGGGTTACTTCTGGATTAGTGGGTTCGAGTCCCAACACACGTCCGACTGTGGCAACATGCTTTCGGCGGTCTTGGCGAAGCGACTTGGCCGACGTGCGGTTGTTGGCGTATTTGGTGACAGCAGCATGTGGGTTTCCTTCTCGCAGGCCGATAGTTGCCTGGCAATCAAGAACAAGATCGACTCCGTGGCTCAGCGTGAGGAACGCAGCAAGAACGGCGCACTCGCCATTCCCCAGTACAAGAAGGGTGTGGGTGTCGGTGGCGGCACGGAGACTGGACTATGGTTCTCGATTGATGACCTCACGAAGCGGAAGGTCCACGTGGATCGCATCATCTTCCTGTCGGACCTGTGTTGTTACACGCAAGGTGACAACGGCACAGCCCAGAACTGCGGCGTTGACTTGGAAAAGTATTTCGGCAAGAAGGCGACGATGCAGTCGATGGTGGATCGTTACCGTCAGGCCGTTAATAAGGACTGCTTCGTCTACTCAGTAAACCTGAGCGGACATGGGCAGAGCCAGTTGCGTCCCAACGACGACCGGACGCATTTGTTGTCTGGATGGTCAGAGAAACTACTCGACATGATCCGAGATATCGAAGCTGGCGTCAGCGATGAACCTGAGAAGCAAGTCGAGGTTCCGGCCATCGAAGTCTTGCGGGTTCGTTACCAACAGCCGTAAGTCGCACGGGCGAATAGACATTCCGTTCGCCTGGCGATATGCTGAGCTTGCCGGGATGGTGCAGGCTTGGGTTACTTCTCCAACAAAAACTACCCAAGTCGCTTATTTCTCCCGGTTTTGATTGACGATTCCAGCCCATCACATCCTTGCGGTGTGGCGGGCTGTTTTCGTTCTTGGGCCGGAAAGGCGTCAGTAGATGTGTCGGTAAGCACCGCCCAAACAATAAGTGGGATAGGCTTCTAGCCTGTCATGACTGAATTGACAGGCTGGAAGCCTATTCCACAAGAGTGTTGCGACAGTAATTGTTTGGCCGATGCTAAGTTCGAGTTTTGCATTTTTTTTGGACTGCGGTGACTTGTCACCGCTTTGCTCTCCAGTGCGAAGCACTTTTTCAGCAGCACCGCAACTTACATCGGATAGCGAATAATTGGCGCCAAGTCGAAAAATACCAAAGCGGCGATGAATCGCCGCACTCCAAAAAGTGCAAAACTCGAACTAAGCAAGGTCGGATCATCTGTGCCGCCGAAGATCGGAGCGTGAAAGATGGTAAAATACTCAACGCACAACCGAGCGGGTAAGTTGCAATATCGCCAGAACCACATCCACGGCAATCCTTACTTGCGGTTACTGCGGCACGAAGTCGAAGCCCTCGTCAGGGACAAGGGCGGACAGGATGGACTGAGAAAGAAGAAGCTCCAAAAGGAGTTGGCCGACATCAACAAGGAAGCCAGAAAGCTCAAGACTCGTTTGAAAGCCATCGAACGGCGACGGGCTGAGTTGATGCAGGAACTCGACAAATGAGACCAAGACAACGGCAACGAGCGTTCGGCGTTCCGCTCCGCTCCGCTCGGTTATGAAAACGGATACCACCCGTCCCATTTGAGAGGATGACAATTGAACACCAAGCGACCTAAATCGAGATTGCCGGGCATTACGGAAGACGGATTCCTTGATCCAGCCCAGTTTCCAATAGACGTTGTGCTGCAACAAGCCCTGAGCGATAATCGCCAAGAGTTCCATTCGGCAGTGAGCTTACTTCGATCCATGTACAATCACGGGCGTAAGGAAGCTGGCGTGTTCCTGATCGGCCTACTGCTGACCTGCGGCGACAATTGGGAAAAACGTAGAGCTATCGCTACCGCCCTTTACGACGTGCAGACCGAAGATTGCGTCAAAGTGCTCTTTGGTGAACTCAAACGGGTGAAGAACACGAACTCGACACGCCGCTATCGGAATGAGGTGATCGATCTATTGTCGTGCATGCCCCCGTCGCTGGTTCTCTCTGGATTCGAGGAGCTACTAGCAGACAAGTCCTTGACGCCCCGGATGCGGGCCAAGTTCGAGAATGTTCGGGATGATCTTGCCTACAGGCACCAACACGGATACCACTAGGAGCATACCCCATGTCAAACAAGGCCAAAGAACGCTGGAAGCGACTGGAAGCATTGGGAGCGAAAAGCGAAATCCCAACGCCCGAGGGCGAAGCCAAAATGTCAGCCGTTATCACCCAGCTTGCAGAGCCGTTGCTCAAGCAGCATGGCACAAATGCCCAGCGAGCGGAGACGATCATTTCTCTGACTGTCGCCGCATGGAACAAATCGATGTTTCCGTGCGACAAGCAACCGTTCATCGAAAAGGAACTCATTGACTGCATCATCCCAAAGGACGGGAATGCCGAGGACATCGGTATAGCTATCGACGTTATGGATATGATTGCGGAACGGCGAGAAGAGTTGTTCCCCAATCTGCGTAAGGTCATCGTGGACTATGAAGTAGACATTTCAGGTGGCCGCCTGAACCTAAACGTGACTTCGGCTCCGGTTCCCGATATCGATTGATGAAAACTCACCGAGCTGGATAACAGCGGAGCAACCGGCGACCATCCCGATTAGTGCGGCGATGAAAGCACATGACCGTTACGGCGTTACCGGCCCACGTAGTCGCTAAGTCTTCCGAGTGATCAATGATCGACGTTTCATGCCAGTTTGAAACTCCAATCGGTCGCTCCGATTACAGCGACAACCAACTGTGCAAGGAAACTGCATCGGATGGGAAGCTACATCGGATGGGACAAGTGTGACGGTTCCGGTCTCTTGGTCCCTTTATGGCGAGGACGACGAAAACAGACGAAATCAGAGGCTTCTATTTTATCTGAGCGCCATAACTAGCCCCGACCGCACACGCTGCGATCACTAAGGCGATGATAACAAGCTTGCCACAACCGATTGGGAAAGGTTAGACTTGGCGGAAGTCTCCATCTGCGAAGGGCAAACTCCTATGACGCTCACTCAGAACCACAATTCTAGTGCTGATGTCGCCCGGACATTACAAGTGAGGCAGATCAAGTCTTTGCTTGACAAGCTCTTTCAAGGCAAAATCGATCTTTCCGACATCGAAAGGCATGGGGCAAGAAAAAGAGATGAGCGACTTTCTTGAAATAATCGTTTCTTAGAGCGACAACATTTGACACACTTACTGATCGTACGAGAAAGAGAGTCTTCACATGGTCGAGTCGAGAACCAAGATCGTGATCGTCGGCGGAGTTGCGGGTGGGGCGTCGGCGGCAACGCGGGCTCGCCGGATGAACGAATTCGCCGAGATCATTCTGTTCGAGAAGGATGCCGACGTCTCCTTCGCGAACTGCGGCTTGCCCTACTACATCGGCGAAGAGATCGCAGAACGCAGCAAGCTTGTCGTGGCCTCCGCCGAGTTCCTCGAACGTCGTTTTGCGCTCGACGTCCGAACACGACAAGAAGTCATCTCTATCGATCGGGCCGCCAAGCAAGTCACCGTTCGTAACCATGCCACCGGTGAAGAATACGCCGAGTCGTACGACAAATTGATCTTGTCGACCGGAGCGTCACCCTTTGTGCCCCCGATCAATGGTCGCGATGCGGCGAACGTGTTCACGCTGCGCAACCTGGCCGATACCGATCAAATCAAAGCCGCGACCGACAACAGTCAAGCCAAGACGGCCGCAGTCATTGGTGCCGGATTTATCGGGCTCGAGATGGTCGAACAACTCGCACGTCGAGGCTATAAGACGACGCTGGCCGAACTCCAATCGCAGGTGCTGCCGCTGTTCGATCCCGAGATGGCTCAGCCGATCGAGCAAGAACTGAAAAGTAATTCCGTCGATCTGGCGCTCGGCGATGGGATTCAACAAATCGTCCTCGACGAGTCTGGCAACGCGACCGGCGTGGAACTGGCGAGTGGAAGAATCATCGAAGCCGAGTTGGTGATCCTCGGCATCGGCGTCCGCCCTAACACGCAGCTGGCACAAGCAGCCGGCTTAAAGATCGGCCAAGGTGGCGGAGTCGCGACGAACCGTTACCTGCAAACCAGCGATCCCGACATTTATGCGGTGGGCGATGCCGCGGAGTATGTGTACGGCCCGACTGGAACCGCCATGCGCATCGCGCTCGCCGGCCCCGCGAATCGATCGGGGCGACTGGCTGGCGAACATGCCGCAACCGGAAGCTCTGCCGAAATGGCCGATGTGTTTGGCACATCAATCGTGCGCGTCTTCGAGAAAACCGCCGCGATGACGGGCCTAACGGAATCTCTCGCCAAGCGTCTGAACATCGAAGTGAGAAGTGTCACCGTCTTAGCAAACAACCACGCCGGCTATTACCCCGGAGCACAGCAGCTGACTTTGAAGCTGATCTATGACGGCAGCGATGGCCGCGTGCTCGGTGCACAGGCAGTTGGCGGCGAGGGTGTCGACAAGCGGATCGATGTTATCGCGACCGCCATGGCCATGCGAGCCACGGTTCGAGACTTAGCCGGATTGGATCTGGCATACGCCCCACCCTTCGGCTCTGCGAAAGACCCCATCCACATGGCGGCCTTCGCTGCCTGCAATCAATTGGACGGCATCGGAGCGTTCGTGGCCGCCAATGCTGATCTATCGGGAAAGCAGGTCGTCGATGTGCGGACGACGACCGAGGTGGCTTCGCAACCGCTCGCTGGTGCCGACGGAGCGATTAACATTCCGTTAGACGACTTACGCGCTCGTTTGACAGAACTAGACTCGAGCAAAGAGACGGTCATCTCTTGTGCGGCAGGCATCCGCGCCCATATCGCCGTGTGCATTCTCCGGCAACACGGCTTCACCTGCGTCAGCAATCTCGTTGGTGGCGCTACGATGAGAAGCCGCGCTTGGCACAACTCGTGAACACACAGCGTGATGAACGACGAGAAACGAATACGACGCGGTGTCACTGCATGGATGGTTGCAGCTTCACGAGTAATGCTTTGGCCAGCGCTTGTCGCGCACTCGGACTCGCATCTTGAATTTCCCGAAGACCGGATTCCAGAATCTCTGCACGAGCGGGATCGGTCTCGCGAACTTCCTCCACCAAATGCGGAAAAGAAGTTGCCTCGCTCCCCATCGGTTCGCCAGCGGCGTACCTCTCCAACATCGTTCTCGGCATCGTCAGAGGGTCGTTCGAAGCCTTAACCTCGATCGTCTCCTCGCGCACCGACGAACTACAGCCAACGAACAAACCGAGACACGTGATGGTCAAAGCTACAAAGTACTTGAATTGCATAGTAATCGATCCCTTTAAGGCAGCGTGACAGGCTGACCATCCGAGCGGTTGCCTAGTCGTTGGAAAGTCAGTAGGTCGATCGTTTCCGTGACGAGTCGAACCGATCCATCTCCCAACGCGATATTCACACCGCCGGGGTGCAGGCTGCGCGGCGGCAAAATCCCCAACCCCCAATCGTGTGCTCCACCCGGGCAGCAATCGCCTCCCGCACTCGGCCACGACCAGTTTGGCGGGGCAGCGGTTGTCAACGTGGAATGGCCCGCGGCATACCAGGCCCACATCGTTCCGTTGTTCGACTTGAACCCGATCGGGCTGTTCTTTGCAGCGCTGCCGATGGCGTCCAATTCAGCTTGCGTGGGGAAATCCTTGTTGACAACAGCGTTGATGGGGCCGTTGCCCACATAGAATATGTCGTAAGGATATCGCCCGGCAGCTCCGGTTAGACCCGATCCAGAAAGAATCTCACCCGCCATGACCGTGTTGGAAAGTCCATCGGTCACGCTGGCCATCTTGCGATGCGTGGAATAGGCCATCAGGCCGTTGAAGCGATCTCCCGCCCAGACGGTTTCCACCGAACTGCCCGTCGACCAGGCGTAATGCACACTTGGGCCATCCCAGCCCTGCGGATGTGAACCACGCGACGCTGCGGGCAGAGCGGAAGGGCACTTGTAAGCGGGCAAATCCGTATTCATTAAGTTCCCGTACGTCCACCCCCAATTCTTCAAGTTGGGTTGCGCTTGGTCGTACAGCGGCTGCTGTTCGATATAAGGCAGAATCGAATAGCTGGCGCTCAATGCTTCCCATGCGTTGGGCCCAACCGGGATGTAGTTTCGTGGGAACATCTTGAACGTGTCATGGTAGTTGTGCATCGCCAGCCCAAGTTGCTTCATATTGTTCGAGCAACTCATGCGGCGTGCCGCTTCGCGCGCCGCCTGGACCGCTGGCAACAACAGAGCGACAAGTATCCCGATAATGGCAATTACGACTAGCAATTCAACCAACGTGAAGCCCGTACGTTGCATGCGGCGAGACATAACAAAGTCCTCGGTGGGTGGAGTGAGGAAGTATAGGTGGGAATCGGATTATTGAAAGCCGATTGTGGAAGGTGGGGAGGAGGTGGCTGGGGCTGAGTCCGCGAAGCCCCGGCTTACCATGAACTCCAATCAGCCGTGGCGTCGAAGACTCCGCCACAGCCACCCGCCTGTTTCAAGATTTGGAAGTTATTTCCTGGACGATCCTTAGTGAAAGCCGATTGTGGAAGGTGGGAAGGTGGGGAGGTGGCCATAAAAACTTGGGAGCTTTCAAGACAACCCAAGCTCTAGCCTACCACCCGACCAGGCAGCGATTCAAGAGCTGCGGCTGCGAGCGGTAAAATAAAATCGTACCCAAATATTGCAAATCGAAGCGGCCAATGTTACAGTGTGCGACGGCCTCGCGCGATCCGGCTTATCAAACCTTGAGGTTCGCTTGCGGTATGCCTTCGCTTCCTAACCATCGTTATTATTATTGGAGAATTTGCTATGGGTCGTTCTAGAAACTCGCGAGATGCGGGCTTCACTCTGGTCGAGTTGCTCGTCGTGATCGCCATCATTGGTATTTTAGTTGCTTTGTTATTGCCTGCCGTTCAAGCCGCTCGAGAAGCCGCTCGCCGTATGCAGTGTGGTAATAACATGAAACAGCTTGGACTTGCCTTGCACAACTACCACGACACGTACAAGTCATTTCCTTATTCCGTGTCGCATGACGGTGCGGTAACCACCGGTTCCGCAAGGCCCGGTTCGAACGGAGGCGTGGATGGTGTGGGTGGCTTGGGTGGCGTTCTAAATCACCGTGGCTGGCTGCTGGTACTCCCGTTTATCGAGCAACAGGCGTTACAGGACCAACTGAACCTCAATTTGGCCACGGGCGGCTACGATCGTGGCGGCGTCGGTCTTCGTGCCAGCCTCCCACCTGGTGCCGCTGGCAACGCGAATGATCTCGTTGTGAGCCAATCGGTGGTTGCGTTCCTCTGTCCATCGGACCCCAATCCAACGCACTTCGCGAGCACGACCGATCCTGCGTACTCCATCGCCCCCGGCTCCACCACCAAGTTGTCAGCCTATACCAACTACGACTTCAGCGTCAGAAGAACGGCCGATAGCGCCGCTAATTGGGATCTTGATGCGATAGATTCACGCCGCATGTTCGGCCACAACGCCACCGCAAAGTTTCGGGATGTTGTTGACGGCACCAGCAACGCCGCAATGGTGGTGGAAACGCTACGCGACCATTGGAACGGTACGGCACCGAAATGGGGACACGCACAATGGCCTGGTAACGGTATCGATTTGGCATACACGCCCTGGGCGGCCTCAGGTGAGACGTCCGCTATCAACAACCACAGGTGTTGTCCATGGTCCACATGGGGTAACGGCCTCAAGACTCGCTTGTCTGATTGGTCCCAGGGCGGAAGCATGCATCCCGGAGGGTGTCAGGTCACTCTTGGTGACGCTTCTGTGCGGTTCATCAGTGAGACCACCGACAAGCTAGTTTTCGTACGCTTGGCCTACATTTCTGATGGCAATCCGATTGAATTGCCCTGAGTTTAGCATTGGCTCTGAAAGCTCGTTTGTGGTTGGTATCGTGTAAGTAGCGGCAGGCTATGTGACGTGGAGCGGCGCGAGTCGTGATCGGTTATGCCATCCACTTCTCCGTCGACTTCCCGCACAACTTACTTGGCGAGAGATCTCGACAAACAACGCTGCGAGATGTGGTTAGGTGTGGAAATGCTGCGGCCCTCCCCTGGGCGAGTTGCGTAGATATATACTATGGTTGCTGTTCTAAACCGGCGACGTGAAATTCAAGTCGGTCTGTCCCTATTGGTGAGGAGTGTAGTTGCGATGAGAAAATACTTTCAGGTTGTTGGTTTGATGCTATGCGTAGGGTTGTGCAGCGGTTGTGGTCCGAAACCGGGAGCCCCGGCAGATTCCGAGTTCACAGGTAAAGAACTCGAAGGAGCAACGGAAGCACAGGAAGCGGTTGGCATAGAAGATACGAGCCCTGATCCTAATCCACCTGCTCAATAGCGTCACCCCAGAGCAGCGTTCCTCGGCGCGGCCTCTCGGTGGCTACCACCTCTGAAATAGACCGGTTGCGCTAGCTCAGTACTACGAATTACTTCCTTTTGGTTCTTGAACAATGGTGAAAAGCTAAGGCTGCCCAACCGATGGCGCTTTGGAACCCTTGCCCTGCGGCGACGTTGAACCAAGTGTGTCTTGACTCGACGGCATTGAGTTACTGCGGTTCGCAACCACTTGATTCCACCATATGGAAAGTCGGTGTGGAGTCTCGGGCGTGTTCGAGATCCGTGAGGTCATCACGTGTAAACCCAGCGCGAAGTCGAGGTCGCCGTCATCATCGAAATCAGCCAATTCGAGCGTTGGATAATGGGGAAGACCTCTTTCGAGGGTATGCCGCACGAACGTTCCAGGGGACGTTTGTTCTAGGCACAGAATCGAAGGCAAGCTTGCGAACGGAGTATTTGGCGGCGTGAAACGGGAAGAAAGCCACGCAACTGCGATTACGTCGAGGTCTCCGTCGAGATCGACGTCACCGGCCCTGGCGCAGTACGCACCAACCATGTCCGTCAGCCGATGATAGGCGAACCGCAGACCGCCGAGATTCTCGAACCATTGAACGCCGTGCGACGGGCTGACGAAAGGAGTGTCGAATGAATCGCCATTGGTTTGCAGCACATCAATGTCCCCGTCTTGATCCAGATCGATCAGTTGGATGCCGCTGGAGCCGAAAGTGAGATCTGGTGCGGACCACAGTACCTGAAGACGAAAGCTCCCGTTTGGCTGGTTCAGGAACACGTTCAGGGATTCCTGCTCTTGGCTGACAAGCGCCAGGAAATCCGGGCGACCGTTGTTGTCGAAGTCATGTACCGGCGTATGGATCGTGCCAGGACTGGAATCCAGTTCCTCGGGCTCAAACTGCGGCCGCTCGCCCCCAGCGGCAACGTTTCTTAGCAAAGTGACGCTGCCCGTCTTGTTATAGCCGAATTCTGCAACGATCAAGTCGAGATCGCCATCGCTGTCAAAATCCGCAGGCCGCACGTCAGCGACGCGCCCCAGCCCGGCGGCGAGCACGACTTGCTCGAAGGCACCATCTTTTTCCACGCGGCGGAGCCAGACGACCCGGCCTCGGTCGTGATCGAAGGGATAGTAGCTACCTAGGTCGGCAACTACGAGGTCAACAAATTGATCTCCATCGAGGTCGCAGGGCTCGATGTGACACGGATTGTTCAATCGTGCCAGCAGTTGAGGAGTGACTTCGCCGTTGCCCACGTCGATTGCAGCGAGGCCTCCGCTGCGCATATCGCAGACTAGCATGACTGGCATTTGGTCCGGTTCGAGACGCGCAAAACGCAGGTGGGACACGCCCGGAGCGACGTCCGTCTTCAGGCCCGAGGCCATGTACTGGCTGGCGAAAGTAGCTCGCAATTCGGTCTCGGCTTCTTCTGGCTCCGGAAACAAGAGCTTCTCTGGCGCACGAGATCGATAGTAGGCAATCGCCTGCTGCATGGGTGGCGGATCCAGGTCGTTGCGATTGGAGCGGATATAGTGCTCGTAGCCTTTCCTTACCTCCCGATGCCACCCATCACGAGGAAAGCTCCCCGGGCGAGGCAACGCGTGGCAATCGCCGCAGAAAGCTCTTACGCGTGACTCGGCGACTTTGTCCAACGTGACCCGTGAAGACTCATCAGGCAAGCGGGCGCGATAGTCGTAGTGGTTCGTACTACCAGACCACGCAAGCCACGCGAGGCAAGCGGCCAGTGCGCAGACCGCTAAAGAAGTGACCGCGAGTGCATACCGTAAATTCAGTCGATGTTTTCGCTCGTCGACCATCTGCCGTAGCACCTCAATCGCTTGGTCTTCTGATTTGTTGGACCGCCTCACTATGTAGCTCAAAATAGCACATGCGGCCTCCGATTCACACACTCAGTTGGATTCCGTTGTCCGCTGCCGATATAATGGCAGCGCTCCGACTGGAACCGACTTCAAACCTCGTTGTTGTCGCTCCGGGCGATACCTCACTCTTTGAAAGGCCACGTGCTTGGGCACCTCGCAGTCGACTCGGTCTTGTCTGACTCTTGCGATTTTCATGCTTGTCCTCGTCGTCGTCTTGGCGTTTCTTCTCAGGGGGCAGATCCTGGCTGCGCGGGATCAGCGCACCGCCGCCAGTCAGATGGACGCAGGCGCGTTCCTCACGGCCGAGCAGTGGCTGGCGCGGGCCGGACGTTTCGATCCCGCGGACGGTACGATTGACTTGATGCGGGCGGCTTGTTTTCGCCACATGGGACAACAGCTGCGTTGGAGCGGCGCCATGGATTCGGCCAAGCGGAAGCGTGTCTCGACCAAGCTTTTTGACCGGGAGTCTCACTTGGGCAAAATTCATTTCGGCGCACCGGTCGATCAAGAGCAACAGGCGTGGGTGGCGCTAGTCGAAGCCGGAGCATTGACAGACGAGATAGCCGCTGCGTTCGTGCATGGTTACCTGGTGCTCGAACAACCAGATAAGGCAAAAAACGTCCTTGATCGGTGGCTGGCGAACGATTCGGAGGGAGCGCACGCCCTGTGCATGGTGGGGGTCTATTGGCGATCGCTGGGTGAACATGCGCGTGCCGAAAGGGAATTCGAACGCGTCTTAGCCAGAGAACCCCGACACGAATTGGCCCGCACGCGTCTGGCCGAATTGCTAGAGGCACAATTTCGACTGGCCGAAGCCCTCAAGCAGTGGGTTGAATTGGCGACCGTTTCTGACGGAGAGGATTCCGCGGTCATGAGTGTCGCCAGGGTCTTGCGAGAATTAGGCTACATGGACGAGGCCCGAGCCAACATGGAGTGGCTGGCTTCGCGATCCGAACCGACCACTGACTTCGCGGTTGAGATGGGACATATCGAAATCGAGTGCGGCAACTACAAAGAGGCGCAGCGGTGGTTCGAGCAGGTAGGGATCGATCAAACAGGAGACGTGCTGACCAGCGCGGCGAATGCGTTCGCTCTCGACGGCAAACGCAACCGCGCCGACCAGTTCGTCGCCCGGCGTGACCTTGTGGACATGCAATCCAGGAGGCACTATGACCTGCGCGTCAGGCTGGCCGTCGATCCCTACGACAAGGACGCCGCTGTCGAGCTGGAACGCTTGAACACTTCGTCCGACAGCACGCCCATCCAGAATGGCGAGTACGGTAACACGCAAGCCGCGAATCCTTTGCCACAGAGCGATACCGGTGCGGATCTCTATAAGCTGCATTGTGCCGTGTGTCATGGTGAGACGGGCGACGGTAACGGTCTTGCCTCACACCACTTGCACCCTCGGCCGCGGAACCTCCGCAGTGGCAGATCCCGTTTGGTGAGCACGCAGAATAGTGTTCCCACACTGAAGGATATTGAATCGGTTCTGATGCGAGGGATGCCCGGAACGTCGATGCCCTCCTTCGACGACTTGAGCCCGATCCAGCGGAAGTCGTTGGCACAAAGGGTCCTGCAACTAAATCGCGAGGGCGTGCGAGAACAGTTCCTCCGCGCGAGGAGACACGCAGGAGAGGAGATCAACACCGACGAGCTTCGTGAGTTCGTAGAGCTTCGTACGACCCCCGGGAAATCTGTCCAGATACCAACTATTGGTCCTGCCGATTTGCAAGCAATCGCCAGAGGAAAGGATGCCTACTTCAAGTTCGAGTGCGACAATTGCCACGGCGAACGCGGGTCGGGGCCTTGGGAACTCCCGCTTTATGACGAAAGCGGACGACCATCGGTGCCCCGCGATCTGGTATCTGAGTCGTTCAAAGGTGGAAATGATCCAGAGTCGATCTACCTACGCATCTTGTTGGGTATGCCTGGTTCGCCACACCCCGCCTGCCCGAGCATTGAACAGGAGCAGCTTATCGGCCTGGTGCATTACTGTCGTTCGCTGTCGCAAGACCCAAAATGGGCATCGACGAACTACCAGCGCGCGATTCGAGCCACGCGTCGCACAGATGTCCCGGCACCTGTAGCCACACCGTGAAACAGCCAAGTAGTGCCGACCTACGAGAGGTCGTCGAAAGAGGCGCGCGACCGCCAATGTCAATCGAGATACGATCTCGCTGCTTGTGGCTGGGTGGCTGTGACGGAGGCTCAGAACTCCTGATCCGGCGGAAAATACCGTGAACCATAATTCGTGGTCGTCTTGAATTCGTGGGGTCAAACCGGCTGACCCCACGAAT
>CAUJKL010000553.1 GCA_963204995.1 Planctomycetota bacterium
GGAACGCCAGCGCGAGATCTTCCATCAATTTCAGGTGAGTTCGATGCAAGCGATCTATGCAGCCATACTTTCGATTAGCAAGCCGCCGATCAAGGCCTTGTGGGATTCGTAGTGAGCCTTGATCTGCCTTTCCCACTCAGTCGGCAAGTGAAGTTGACGTTCGCATAGGCGGTCGCCGGGGAAGGTCTGTCCCGACCCAGCGATCCCCGGCTACTTCTCACGCTGCTGCACGAAGGATTCCACGGGTTGCGACCTCTCGCATCCCATTTCCTGCCCTTTCCCCGCGCCACAGGAAGCCATCGCTCTCCAAAGGCATCGCTGACGGACGCGAGCAATATTCATTCCGGGAACGGCTGCAGTCTGATGAGTTTCTTTCTTACTGAGGCCGCAAGCCCGGTTGCTTGTTGTGGTTCCCAAGCGTTGATCTGCGTTGGCAGGGAGCGAGGTTCTGCAGGTGGTTTTCTACGACCACTGTTAAAACGAGTAGCCGGGCTTGCGGTCTGTTTGTTTCGAAAGGAACCTCCCGCATGTCTACGTCTTCACCTGCCCCCAACGATCGAACCGCCCGCCGCAAAGCTGTGGAAGCCATCTTCCGAGGCGACGAACGCGAGCTAATCGCCTGGCTACGATCGCAACACGATTCCGTCTTGAGCGACATCTTCCACGGATCGTGGTCCAGCTGGCAAGGGAACCAGCATTTCGACCGCGCGACCAAACCAAGCAAGCGTGTTATCGCCCTGGCCAAACGCGTCTACTCCAATCGTGGCGAAGCCGCATCCGCGATCCGCGTGGTGCTGGCCAAGATGTATCAGCACCCCGATGCTGCTACCCATTCGCAATGGCATATCATCCCGTGCCGGACATCTCGAGGGACGATCGGCGTAATCGACATCGCACATGGCACCGCGTTCGATTCCGGCGTTGAATGTCCGGCCGAGGCCGAAGACTTGGGGCTCGTTGTCGAAGTCTATGCGGCCGCCAACTCCGGCGCAGGAACTGTATCGTTCGACGGTGAAGTTGTTCAACGCGATGGCACGGCCGTAACCGACGGCAAGGTCATACCGCCGACAATGCCGCCTGGCTGGCAACAGATTGCACTGCCCACGTGGCGCGGCTACGAGCATGGCAATGGCTATAAGCGAGTGCCGGCGGAAATCTACGAGGCCGATCCCATCCGGCCGACATTAGCCGCCTACGGACTGCGGACCTGTTACGGTCGCCAAGACATTCCCCGCCGGTATCTGGCCGACTATCGCAAAGAGAAGGCGGCTTCCTTCAATTGGCTGCTGGCCGATTTTGAACGCATCGATCCGTCGTGGTGGACAATCGACGATGCGGAACAACGACGTTTGTTCGAATGCGTCGATCGCTGGACGCAGGATGCCATCGAACATTTGAAACAACAACTTGCTGAAGGGACTGGCGAGAACGTGAAGCCGCTGAAGTTTCCAGGCCAAGCGTTTCGGTTTCCACCCAGCAAGGCCAGCGAGCAGGATAAGCAAGAACATGCCTTATCCGACTCGCGATCGAAGGCGGCGAGCGATGCCGCGCGGCAAGTGCTTGGCGAACTCGGTGGGTTCGATATTTGGGCGGCCCGTGGAGCATACTGGCCACAAACCAACGCCATCGGCAATCGCAGTCTTGATTCCCTGCAAGCGATACTCGCGACGACGCTCTACTATCGCCTGGTTCCCGTGGTCGATGGCCTGCGCTGGATGGTGTCTTTCCCAGATCCGGAGCGCCATTACCGACTCGGCCCGATGCAATCGCACTTCGAGGCCGCCCTGCTGGCCGTCGCCATCCCGATGGCGCGAGCGTTGTTTGTCGGGATGCGTGAGACGCGCGAAGTCCGTAACGAGTGGGTGGCGATTCACTTGGAGAATGGCCCGCGATACTTCGGAGGTGTACACAATGAGTAAGCCGTTCAAACTCTCGAATCGTCAACGGAAGGAACTGGGCGAACGTGGCAGCGAGCTACAGATTGCCATCCCGCATCCTGCCCACGACGTCGAACCGCTCGAGTACGCCCGCCAATCGATTGACGTGCTAGGGCGATGGATCCACGACGCTGAAGTAATCGAGCTGACGGTGCAGCCGATGTTCGGCAGTGTGGCATCGTCGGACGTCCTCCCCACGTGCTTTGGTCAGATCCTTCACGAGGATGAAGACGGCACCGGCCTGCTCACCTATCAAGTCGTGGCTGTCGTGGCCACCATTTGTCAGACGAAGAAACCACGCCATCGATTGCGGACGCAATGGGCGGCGAGATGGGAGCCGCTGCCATGAAACGACAAGGCAAACTCATGGAAATGGTCGACCTGCCAAGGTTGGTGGAACTGGATCGGATGTTAGCTCGCGACAAGGGAGTCACGGTTGCCGAGCTGGCCCAACGCTTCCAAGTCAGCACCAAGACGGCTTACCGCGACATCGAGCTGTGCAAGCTGCTGTACGGCCGTCGCTTGTCGTTCACTGAAGAGCGGCACAACCGTCGAAGGTACAGAATCGACGGCGCTGATCGCCTGTTCGCCACCTGGGTTCGCTCCCGCACGCAGCGACTGAAGTAACCGACCCACCTTTAACTCTTGAGAACAACGCCATGACAAATTACATGCTCACCAAAACCGATCTTCACAACGCCGTTGAACAGTTAAAGCGATCGAGACGCGGGCAAACCGCCATGCGAAAGCTTCTCGAATGGCTGGATGATACGGGCCTTGGCTTAGACGAACAAAATCAAGACGCCGTCCTGATACTGATGGAAGGGGCGTGGGGGCCGTTCCCCAGCACCGCCCGCGATCTGATGCGAGCCGCCACACGGAAAACGCCCCGCCGCCAATCCAGCCACGCCTGGCTGGACGATACGGGCCTGGGCGACGACGCCTCTTAACCCTCCGCTTTCCACTTTTCCTCGAAAGCGGCAAGTTCGCTTGCCGGTTCCTGATTGCAGAGTTATCTTTTATGAATACCAACGAACTAGGAGCGTTGCGGCATGACATGGCAATTCATCCTCTGGAACGACGAACCCGGCGCGAACGTCGACAAGATCGCGCAGCATGGGTTGGCGATCGACGACGTGGAATACGTGCTACAGCATCCGCAACGCACAGCAATCAGCCGCAGTAGCAAGCGGCCCTTGATTTACGGAACCACGCCTGGTGGCGACTACATCGTGGTGGTTTACGAAGAGATCGACGACGAGACGATTTACCCCATCACGGCTTACATCCCCGATAAGGATTGACCAATGACCAAAGCAAAACCGCTGGCGTCGCGAAAGCTCGCCAAAGCCCCGACACGCGTGAAGCGCGAGCTGTCAGCCACGGATCGAGCGCGGCACAAACGAATCCGCGAGGAAGTCGAAGCCGAGATCCCTCCCCAGCCGGCTAGCGCCGCCCGCGTGGCATTGGCCAAGCTGCGAAATCTTCGCCAGCAAGCGGACGTGAGTTTAACCGAGCTGGCAAGGCGTACCGGGATGACCAAAGCCAACCTGAGCCGGCTGGAACACAGCGCCGACAACGCCAAGGTGGAAACGCTCGAACGCTATGCCGAGGCGTTGGGCGTCAAGTTAGTAATCGAGGTCAAGAAGCGAGTCGCCAGCTGACAAGACACTGACCAAACCGCAGAGAGTCACATCGATGGCAAAGAACAAGATCGTCCGCCGTATCCGCAGTGAGAAAAAGACGCCCGCAGAAGTCCGCCGCTTGAACGACATTCGAGCCAAGGCGAAACAAGATTTTCCACCGTTGGAACCGCCGTGTCTTCAGCCGGCAACCGATGGCATTGGTGCCGAGATACGCGCGGCTCGCGAAGCTCAAGGACTGACGTGGTACTCGCTGGCCAAGAAGGCCAGCGGTCCCAACTCCACCACGATCCGTGACATCGAATACGGCCGCGACGCGAAACTATCCAACGTCCAAGCGATCGCCGCCGCACTCGGTCTGAAATTGGAGCTCGTACAACAGGCTGGCTGATGAACAGGATTGAACGATCACCAAAGCAAAGCCGCTGGCGTCGCCAAATCTCGCCAAAGCCCCGACACGCGTGAAGCGCGGCGAGCAGCCCTCAGTGGTCGATCGAGGCGTCTGTCATCGTGAAGGCCATCCGCCGATGTACTCGACGTCGCTCTGCATGGGCAAACAAAACGCCGGCGTCGTGTCATCCTTGACGCGATGCCGACTGTTAGAGCTAAGCTCGTCGGGATCAAAGTTACTCACTCGCGCCCGAAAACGCGATAGGAACTCCGGGCCAGAAACGGCGGTTGCCTGTTGCAGCTCATGGCGCAATCCGTACGATAATCGAAATCGGGTGGCGTGATGGGTTCGAAACCATCAGCCGAACGCGACCCGGGCGCGATGGGCTTCTACCTTTCTCCCATCCCGTCCGCGGTCGGACCCGTGATGAAAGGTAGGTTCTATGTCTTGGTCCGGGTTCCCCGAAGATCTGAGTCCTACGCCCGCTCAGCTTGAATGCCTTGTATCAACCGCATCACGTTTTTGCACCGCGCTCGATCGATACGGAGCGTTACTTGCCGGGCGGCCGGCGGAAGCAATCCGCGATAAAGTCGCACGGAAAGTGCTCTTCGAATTGGTTACGGCGATGGATGATCTGGTGTCGGTGCCTAACGACCACGAGCCGCTTCTAGATGGCGAGCCGGAGGTCTGGAACTGGCCTGGCACGTTGCAGTTACGCGATGACCTTTGTGAACTCTGGAGAGCATTTGTCGCGATCGTGGAAAGGCTAGTTCCCGCTCTTCCCAATCTGACGTCCCTTTACCTTGAAAATGCGCCACCAGTTATTTGCTGCCGTTGGTCATTGAAGACGGGGGAACGCGACGAATTGGTTGCTTTGTGGTATCGCCCGGATACGGCAGAGCGAATGGCCGAATTGTGGGAACGGACGCGAAAGTCGAATTGGTCACTAGGTTGGGATTGCGCAGAACTCAGAGTGCGGGAAAGGTTGTATCCGCCGAGTGATGGCGAGAAACGCTTCACTCCGAAGTCGTCGCGAAGTCCAGGCGAAGTCTTACAGGAACTGGTTGACGCCACTCACCAACTTGGCCGCGTACAACCTGAAATAATCTTCCACACACGCGAGCGCCGAAAGCGGGCCGAGCGAAACGAACAGCCGCTTGATCTTCCGGAAGACTATGGGTACGAGTGGTTCGACATTGTTCTGGATGACAACTTCAGGTGGCCGGTTGTTCAGGAATGGTGGAAAGAGGTTATTTCTGAATACGGGCTCGACGCTCCAAATTGCGATCACCCATTTCTTCTCGGTGATTTTGAGGTTGCGATAGACTATCTCAAAAACCATCTTCACGACCTGACTTGGGGTAGCGTCAAAGATCAATTCGGCAGGCGCGAGCTGGTCATTCCGATAGTTGATCTTCCTTACGCAACGCACTGTTGCCCATGGACGAAGGGTCGAGATTGGGAATTCGTCTACCCGGAAGATGTTTACGCGCGGAATCCCTGGAAACGCACGACGGAAATCGAAGCGTTAACCCGCACGCGGCTGAAGGACGGCGAGAACCCGTTGTGGTTCATCCATACCTACGAACAGTTTCTGAAGAGTTCGCGCGATCCCGCTGTTTCGTTTCACGAGTATTGCCATCGACTGCTACTGAGACGCGTTGACTTGATCGTCGAAAATGCCCAGCAAAACGAAGCGGCAGCCGAAGAAGAGCAAGCCCCTCCGTGCCCAGTCGATGCTGTTGGAGTCAACACGCCTGATTCCGATGTTCCTGCTGAAGCCGACGCGGTCGCCGTCGTGTCGACATCTTCAACAATCGATCCGCCCCTAGAAGACGGTCCGCTCATTGGCAACCGCTTTAGGTTCGAGAACCTTACGCATGATTTAAGCCCCGTGTTGTGGAAGCTGCTCAATGCGATGTGGTCACACGAAATCCGAAATTCCATTGACGTCGAAGAGGAGGTGTGGGGCACCGTCTTGTCTGGCGATCAACTTAAATCCGCGATGCGTAACCTGAACGATAAGTTGAAAAGCATCAACTATCCGCGACGGCTTTCGAAGGTTTATCGCGAAGACCAGCTAGTCTGGAAATAACTCCAGTGGCGGCCCAGTGGCAAAAAAGGCACTGAGCCGCCCCCGTCCCGCCACTGACGGTCAATAAGATCGGTCCTGTACACCCAGCAGGAGCCGATACGATGCCTGACCCTACGCCTGACTTAGTCGCGGCACTCCCCGCCGCCGCCACGATCCGCGCCCGCCTCGACGCGCTGCGAGCCGAGGCACGTGTGCTACGCGATCTGCTCACCATCGCCGAGCGGCGCGAGCGACAGAGTGCTCGCGGTAGCGCCCCGACCCCACCCAAAAAATAGGGCCAGCTCTGCCGCGAGCTGGCCCCGGATTCCGCTCACACATGGAGGGAGCGACATCGTGCAACACCATCCTACCGTGCCGCATCCAATCAAGCCAGAACAGCCCGCTCAGCAACTGCTGTTCGAAACTGAGTACGGCCGCACTAAACCCACGCCGGCCCCACCGCCGCCGTCCAACGCGTCTGCTACGAGCCGCGCTGCGGCACTGTCGATGGTGGAGTACTCGCCCACGCAACGCGATCGCGTACTCTCCGCGATCATCGCCGCCGGACTCAAAGGGGCGACCAACGAAGAGCTGGCCAACACACTTAACATGCGACTCAGTTCCGTCACTGCTCGCCGGAATGAGCTAGTGACGCTCGGTCACATCGAAAAGCACGGAGAGCGCCCCGGCAGTTCCGGCCGCTCACAAGAAGTCTTTATCGCCACCCCACAAGGAAAGGAAGCCCCATGCTAGTTCTATCTCGCCACGTCAACGAAGAGATTCTGATCGCCGACAACATCCGGATCGTGATCGTGAGACTGAAAGGCAGCATCGTCCGCATCGGCATAGAAGCCCCCGCCCACATCAACGTCCGCCGCGCCGAGTTGTCCGACACCACGGCCAATCAACACGAACCCGTCGGGAGCTAGAACGCTATGGCCTTGGAAGGATGGAAGCAAAAGACAATCGAGGATGCGATCAGAGACGGCAGGAAGAACAGATACGTCTCAGCACAATTCCACTTGCTCAAGTGCGTTGGCCTCGATCGTCCAAACTACGAACACAAGTTGCTAGTCAAGCTCTTGCTCCATGCCGGTATCGACAAGATCGACAATCCGGTTTGGACGTTACCCGATGATGAAGTGATGGCGTTCATCAAGTGCGAAAAGTCGTCGTTGTTAAACGCCTTGAAGGCTTGCCGAGAGGATTATCTCTTCAGCCACACTGGCCCAACGACAGCACGGAAGTATCGCCTTTCAATCGCCAACTTGGTGGACACGATGCGACCTGATAACCAATTCAAGTTCTACGAACTTCTCGGACATGACACGGCCGAGATCCGCACGCTCATGGGACCGACACCGCCCGCAACAATTCCACCACATGGACAAAGCGCCCATGTAGTGGAACCCGCGCCCACTACATGGAAACCGCGCCCAGGTGATGGGCGCAATTTCCACCACATGGGCGCGCCTAATAAGGAAGAAGAACAACTTCAGAACCGTCAAGAAGAACAAGTAAAAGAACCCGTCAAGAACAGGCGGCCTGAAGACGGTCTTGAGGACACTTCGGAAGACGGTCTAGGGGACACTTCGAACGACGAGAAACGGAACGCCACTGAGGCAGCCGAACGCATCATCACAGCAATTCATTATCCGCGATCGCACTTGCGAGAGAGGCGGGACGACAGAGAGCTGTTTTGCAAAATCGGATTGCTCTGGTTCAGGGGCCTACTATGCGACGCCGACATTGAAGACGCGATCGAATTCGTGAACTCCACTCCAAAGCCGCGGAGTCGCGCAGCGTTGTTCCAAACCAGCCTAAACAAGTCGCTCGGAAGTGCTAGGGCACTGAACCAACTTCTGGCGATGACCAAACTTGGAGTGCCCGCAAGATGACACGTCAAACGCAGCCAACAAACAAAACACCGAACGTGGACAAGGTCAGGTGTCCAGGCTGCAAGCGGATTCAGCGCGACGCTGGCGAACGTGCAACCTGTGGCCGCTGCGGATTCAGCCCGCTGCCGAGCCGAGCGTATCCGCCTGGCCACGTGTTTCGACCGAGGACCAACCCATGAACTCGCCAGACATTTCCCCGGGAATATCGACCGCTTGCCAGCAGCACGGCCGCGAGCTGCTCGTGCGGCCGGCGACGGATGGCACGGACACGTAAGTTGCGTTCTGTAAATTTTGTCGACGTTACTACGGCAGAGTGATGAACTCGCCCCAACTTCAAGCCCAAGCATTCCGCCACACCCAACCCAAACCACGGAAGGCGAAGTAGCAAACGTGAACCAAGAACTTAATCTTGCCCACATCGACCACACGATTCCACGCCTGGCGTTACGATCGAAAGACGCGGCCACGGCCTTGGGAATCTCGGAGCGGTTGTTGTGGGATAAGACCAACACGGGCGAGATCCCGCACTGTCGAATCGGCGGGGCCAAAGTCTATCCCGTGGACACGCTCCGCGCGTATCTGGCCCAGCTGCTCGAGCAGCGAGTTGCAACTGAGTGAAAGATCCGACATGATGACCAACGGTATGCGGTCAACATCTGAACTCCCGAACGAACCATTACGCACGTCCCTGGACATCTGCGGGGCACTTCTGTTTCAGATGGTGCCGCATACCGCCGCAGATGGCCCAGGGCGTTTTCATGGATCGTCCAGGAAGGCAACTCGATGGCCAGCATTGTAAAACTCGGCAAGGGGAAGCAACCACCGCGAGCAATCGACTTCTACGATTCGACGGACGACGGCAAACGCAAGCGTGTCCGGATCGGAATCGTTACCCACGATGAAGCCCTGGACTTCAAACGGCGCATCGAGAAATTGCTAACAGCCAAGGTCTTGAACCAATCGCCCGACCAAGAGACGGCGGTCTGGTTAGCCGGGCTGTCCGATTCGTTGTTTGACCGGATCGCCGCCCAGGGGCTGATTGAGCATCGGAAGGGGCAAAGCCCGGCTGATACGAAGCTCGGTCCGTTCGTTGACAAATACATCGAGCAACGCCGGAACGACGTCAAGCCAGCCTCTTTGACAAAGATCCAAGCCAGCGTCGCTTTGCTGAAAGCCTACTTCGGCGAATCCATCACCATCGACCAGATCACACCGGACGCTGCCCAGGATTGGCGAATGAGCTTGTACAAGGGCGACAGGAAGAAAACGCGAGCTGAAGCGACTGTTCGGGGCCATTGCCGCGACATCAAGAAGCTCTTCAACGATGCGGTCGAACGGGAGCTTATCGAGCGTAACCCATTCGCCAAACTGAAGAGCGCTGCGATTTCATCGGACAACGAGCACTATGTGACGCCCGAAGACACGCAGGTCGCGTTAGCGGCTTGCCCTACGATCCAATGGAAAGCACTCTTCGGGCTCGCGCGGCTCGCCGGTTTGCGTTGTCCGAGTGAGACGCACACGGTGGCGTGGAATGACGTCAACTGGGAACGCAGCCGCCTGACCGTCTATGCCCCGAAAACAGATTCGACGCGACTCGTGCCGATCGTTCCCGAGTTGCTCAAGATCCTGGAAGAGGCGTTCCAAGAGGCCGAGGGGGATCTGGCGGCCGCCGCCGAGGCCGGGGTGAAGATCGGTGACCTGCCCATCGTGACGCTGAGCGAGAACAATCGGCATCGATCGCTCACCGCGATCGTGAAGCAGTCTGGTGTTTTGATCTGGCCGGACCTTTATCAGACGCTCCGTGCTTCGTGCGAGACGGAGTGGGCTTCGAAGTTTCCGCAGCACGCGGTATCAGCTTGGATCGGTCATTCGGTAGACGTGTCCGCCAAGCACTATCTGCGGATCACTGATCACTTGCTTGATATGGCGAGCGACAAAAGCGCAACTAAAAGCGCAGCTGTAAAGCGGGGCACCGGGTCGCAGGAAGTCGCAGACGGTAATCTAGGTAAAACGGACCTCAATCACGAAAAAAGTCGCAAGCCTCACGACTGCGAAGACTTGCGACCGATTGCGATTTCTCGCGAAGTGGTCGGGGGCGGGATCGAACCGCCGACACACGGATTTTCAGTCGCTCTTACGTTTTCGCCTATCCGTTGCACGTTATTCGCCTTGCGTTTTCCGTCTTTCGTTGGTCGCACCATATTTCCGCAGAGTAAGCGGAAAACGTCCACGATGGAAGTCCCATCGTGGACGTG
>CAUJKL010000554.1 GCA_963204995.1 Planctomycetota bacterium
CAACGCGCCTCAGGGCTGCCGGTCGGCGGACCGCGGTTGGGACGCGCCGTCGTACCGGGACGACGACCTCGGCTTTCGTGTCTCCAGTTCCGTCCAGTAGAGCAAGGAAGTTAGCGGAGCAAGTCGCGTAAGCCCGAGGGAGCGTCGGCGGAGCCGCGACCGAGGTGCTGTAGCGACTTGCGGAGCTGGTGGTTGGCGGGACGGTTGTTTCACGGGGACTGGGGCGGAGCCCCATCGCGGTTTGGAGACGGAGAGGAGCGGTCGACATTTGTATCGTAGGATGGACGCCTCGTCCGTCCTGGTAGTTGTTAAGTGGACGGACAAGGCGTCCATCCTACCTAGAAGTTTCTCACACGACGCGCGCAACATGTTCACCGTGAACTGCTCTTCGTTGTGTAAAGATCGGGCGAACAATCGTTGTCGCACAGGTAGGACGGGTCTCCTGGCCCGTCCGTCGCATGACGGGCCAGGAGACCCGTCCTACGACACTTATTTGTCCACCGATCCTAAGTCGCGATTTACAATAAGCAAACTCTGACAGAAGGAGACGTACAACATGCGTCGAGAAATCACGCGACTGGGCGGGCTGCTCGTGGCTGTCTTCACCATCGTCAGCTCGGGTTCGATGCATTATCGAACAACAAGCGCGGACGAGCCGGGAGACCAACAGCAGCAAGTCCAACTCGATAAGATCAAGCCGAAATGGCGTGTCGGTGACCAATGGGTGATCGAAACAACCACACTTCAATTGCAAACAGGTGACGAGGAAGAACGCCGCAAACCGGGTGCTACCTTGCGGTGGCGCTACACGGTCGCGGCGGTCGAGAAGCTGGCGGGCAACGAATGCTTCCGCATTGGCATCCAGTGCCAGATCGAAGGTCGACCGCAGCCAGCGACAACGATCTGGGTCGAGAAGGATTCGTTGGCGCTGCGGCAAATGCAAACGCAACTGCCCGTGCCGGGCGGATTTCGTACGGTCACGGAAAGCTACCAGTTCCCCGCTGGCCAGGCCTCGCCGGTGATTACTCCGTTGACCGCGTTACCCATCGATTTGCCACGGTTCTTGCCAGGCCAAGCGAAGGGCACGCAGACGTTTCAATACGAAGCGGTCTCGGGACCCGCGGGAACCAAGGCGTTGGGCGAACTTGGATTCGCCTTCGATGTCCAACAGACCGCGACCATCGCCACGGCAGAGGGCGTCAAAGGTCTGCTGCACGAGGGCTTCGCCAAAGATCTCGCAGCCAGCCCAATCGTGTCGTTGCAGATTACGACCTCGGATCGTGAAGTCACACAGCTTTGGCGAGCGAACCTGCCTTGGGCGGCTTACACCGACAACGGGACAACCACCTCGCGTCTGGTCGAAGTCATTCCCGCGAAAGACAACAACTAACGAATAAGGTTTTTCCGATGAAGATAACCACACACCTATCGCTGATCATTCTGTTGGCTGTGTTTACCAGCACGGCGTTTACCAGCACGGGGGCATTGGCAAGTACCGTGGAAGAAGGCCACGCTCAGACCACGCCGTGGTCGGGCTACTGGTGGCCTCACCGCCAAGGTGCTCTCTTGAAGCCTTTGGCGAAGTACGACACGTTAACCGGCAAGAAAGCCGAGGCTTGGGAACGCAAGACGCATCCACCGGGTGACGACGTGCCCAAGTGGCATGGCTATTGTCATGCCTGGGCCGCAGCCTCGTTGATGGAAACAGAGCCCGTCAAGTCGCGTAGCGCTGGCCCGCAAGGACAAGTCCAACTGGGAGTCGGTGATCAGAAAGGACTATTGTCTGTTTGTCACGCTCGCGATGTCGCCAACAGCTGGGGAGATCGCTTTGGCGACAATCAAGGTTCGGAAGACAAGCAGGACTTGGCTCCCGACACCTTGTGGCGGCTGCTGAAGTTGTACGTCCAGCAGCAGGGTGTGCCGTTGGTGTTGGACGTCGAAGCGGGTGCCGAGGTGTGGAACTATCCGATCTATGCCTATCGCATTGAGCATGCTCCCCAGGGCGGTGCCGGCCAACAACTCGCCAGACTGACGCTGTGGATGGCCGACGATGCGGTGGCCCCTGACTACGTGGGTGTGAAGGTGCGGCGTCAGTCGTATCAATTCACGTTCACGAAGCGGAACGAGTCGGTGGTCATGGGCTCGGCCAAATGGGTTGGGCCGAGCAAGGAAGATCATCCCGATTTCGCTTGGTATCCGTACGTTGCGGTTGCCGAGAACCCCGAGATCGACTACGCGATCGTGCGGAATTTGGTCGGGGTTGCGCAGCAGCCGAACACTCCCCAGCCGAACCCAACACTTCCGGCCACCCCCGATGTGTCAACGTCACCCGCGCCCGATCCTGACAACCCGAGTTCCCACCCGAGTCCAGGACCAGAAACGCCGGTGGCTAATCGGCGACCACCGGCGTCGGTGGTGAGTCCGCTGGAACTGGTGTCGTTGATCGCGAACAAGACGTCCTCGTTTGGACTCGATATCTCGGTCGATCGATTTGGCGGTCGATACGAGGAGGGCGACGAGTTAGTTGTCACCGGGGTCTCCGATCGAGACGGCTATCTGAGTCTCCTGTACATCAGTGCCGAAGGGGATCTGTCACTGTTGTATCCGCAGGCTGGAGACAACAACCAGATTCGGGCCAAACAGGAGTTTACCGTGCCCGGAGCCAAGGCAGATAAATCGATTCGCGTGGCGAAGCCCTTCGGAACTCATCGTATCAAGGCCGTCGTTACGTCGCGCCCGCTGCACCTGTCCGGACTGTACGCCTGGCAAGAGAAATACGAACCCAAGCAGCCTCCGCAGAGTCAAGCTCAAGCAAAACCTCCGGCCACGGCCCAGGGCAAGCCGGAGGCGAAACCACAACCGGACACGCAGCCGAGTCCCACCGGAAAGCCGAGCGAGGCAGAGAACCAACAGGCCGTTCGTGCGACTCCGTATCAGTCGTTCCGTTGGCATCCGACTCAGCGGCGTCTCGTTCAACGGCTGTTGCTGGCCTACATCGGTCGCAAGGATTTGGACGAAGAGCAGTTCGGCAATATCGATCCCCATGCAGTGCTCGGCGAGTTCGCTCAGGATGAAGCGGCCTTTTACGTCGGTCCCCAAGAGCAGAAGGTCGAAACCAAACCGGCCGGCAAGGCCGGGCAACCAGGCAAACCGGCTGGCACCCAGCAGTCCAAACCCAAGCCGAAACCATGAGCATTGCGCAACATCCGCGACGAGCGAGGTTCTAACAAGGCGATGACACAAGTTCCGGCCCAGAACATACCAACACAAAGTACAGGAGTTAAGAAATGAAGGCCTTCAGAGATCAATTATTTCAAGCGTCGTTACCACTCATCGTACTCTTCTGCATCAGCAGTCCTGCATTCGCCCAAAACCTAGGCAATTCGCGAGCCGCGATTGTCGAAGAAGTCCGCAACGAGCGACCGGGGTTCATGGTCCGAGTGGACGTGGATCACAAGAATCGGATCTACCGCGAAGATGAATTCCTGTCGATCACGGTGAAGTCGGAGAAACCCGGATATTTGTATCTCGTCTACTGTCAGGCGGATAACAAGGTTGCCGTACTTTTTCCCAACAAGTTCCAACGGGACAACCAGATCCCTGCTAACCGCGAAATCGTGGTGCCTCCGCAAGAAGGGGCAACTTTCCGCATTCGCATTGGCCGCCCGTTGGGTGACGAGGTGTTAAAAGCCATCGTGTCGCTAGAGCCTCTCAAGGAACTAGACGCCAAGTCGCTGACTCAAGATGTGATGGTCGATGTCGGCTATGCGACGGTCAAAGCGGCGTATGTCGCAGGTTTGCGCGACCGACCGGCGGGTTGGGGCGAGCACTACGTCAAGATTAAGACGGTCGCCAAAGACGCCCGCATTAGCAGCAACAAGCCGCGTCGCTTCGGTGTTTTTATCGGGATCAGCAAATACAAGGATCGCAGTATTCAACAGCTCGCGATCTGCGACAAGGATGCCGGCGTGATGTGCGCCGTCATGACGGAGAGCGGGGCCTTGGACCAAACCTTCCTGTTGCAAAATGACGAAGCGACGCTGTCGAACATCGAGGAGGTCATCCGCCGCAAGCTGACAAAACTCACTTCGCCTGGCGACGAGATCTTCATCTTCTGGTCGGGGCATGGTGGGCGTTGTGCGGACGACAACGGTGACGAAAAGGATGGGATGGACGAATACCTCGTCCCTTGGGACGCCATTCGCAACGATTACAGCACGATGTTGCTGGACGATGCCTTCGGACGCTGGGTCCAGGAACTCGACGGGCGTAAGATCGTCGTGATTCTCGACACTTGCCACAGCGCAGGCCAGGCCACGAACGAAAAGGCGATCGCCAGTTACGGCAAGAGTATTTCGACAGACGCCAGTTATACAAAATCGCTGGGAGATGGTGCCGTTGACTTTCTGGACGGCGAATTCGCCCGGACCAAGGATATCGGCCAAAAGGAAACGGCAATCCTCGCTTCCTCCAAGGCGTCTCAGGTGTCGTTCGAGCGGCGTGAGGGCGACCTTTCCGCGATGACTTACTTTCTCGCCAACCTGCTCAAATCCAGCAACGGTCCCGTGACGTTGGAGCAAGCTTTCGTGCATCTGAGCAGCAAGGTTCCCGAGTATATCCGGGAGCAGTTCCCCGGAGGGGTGCAAGAGCCGGTGTTAGTGAACCAGACTACCCCGCCACTCTATCTGCGTCCCTAAGTTACAGTTTTGCACTTTTTGGAGTGCGGCGATTCATCGCCGCTTTGGTATTTTTCGACTTGGAGCCAGTTATTCGCGAGCCCACGTAAGCTGCGGTGATGCTGAAAAAGTGCCTCGCACTGGAGAGCAAAGCGGTGACAAGTCACCGCAGTCCAAAAAAAGGTGCAAAACTCGAACTAAGGCGTAGGCGGTAATTTATTTTTTTGTAATTGAAATCGATTGACTTGGCATTCCAAAATCGCTTCGCGAGGCGACACCGCGTGCGGTCATTCGAATGGGAACAGGTATGAGCATGCATGAAAGCCGGCGTAGGATGACGCTGTTACTTCTCACCATCGGTACAATCGCCTGCAACACTCGATCGGCAGTGTCTGGCGACGAGCAACCGATAACGCTCGAACAAGCCCGAGAACAAGTCGATGCACGCGGTCGCATCACCGACGAAGATCTGCGCCAACGCAGCGGCTGGCAGACCATGCACGCCTTTCAATGGACGATCGAGTTGGAGCGTCCAGCCAGATCGAACGAGTTCGTGGCCGTCTCCAAGAACCAGACGTTTCATCATGGTGATGCGTTTCGATTGCGATTCGAGACTGCCACGGACTTGTACGTGTATGTGCTGGTTCGAAACGCCGATAAGACCGAGACGATCTTACTGCCGGAAGCGGCCGAGACCGTGCCTTTGGTGCGTCGCGGAGATCGGGCGTTCTTGCCGACGCCACCAGATACCTTCAGCTTTTCGCCGCCAGCGGGAACCGAACAGCTTCGGCTGGTCGTCGCCACCGAAGTTCTGCCCTGGGTCAGCTCGAAGAGGTTCTGGGAGTTGGAAAACGGCGAGCTGCTCTCAGACGAGCAGCAGGCCGTGCTGAATCAATTGAAGTCCGCCCGCAGCCGTAGCCTGGGCGAGGCCATCACGAAACTCAGTGGGCAAGCTAAATCGGTCGACAGTCTCCGTATCGCCGAGAAGCAGATCGAACAAGGCACGCTGGCCAAGGGGGCTGAAGTGATTGCCGTGGAAGACGCTGACGAGGCCGACGTTGTCTGCTATGTGACGAACCAAACGGACGCTCATCCGATCATCGTTCATGACATTACACTGAACCATGCGAACTAACCACGCCGGACGTTCGCCGATGGGCCAAGTTTGAAGTGTATGGCGACGAACGATCTCAAGAATCCCAGTTATTCGTCCGCGAGCTGAACGGGAGGCTCGTCAACTTGCCACGCGTTCGCATCGACTCGAAAAGTTGCGACTCCAAGATCACCGTTTCGCAACAGCAGCTCGCCGTGGACAGATAGCGAGTGACATTTCGGAACACCGCCGCGAATGGTCGCGAGTACAATCCGGTGAGCAGTTGCACGCTCATGTGAACAGTGGGAC
>CAUJKL010000555.1 GCA_963204995.1 Planctomycetota bacterium
AAGTGCAACTATGCAAACGAACAAGTTGACTTGGTGTTTCGCAGTACCGCTCGCGCTAGTGTTGACTGCAGCACCTGCGACCCAATCTGCCGAACGAGCAAACATTCTCTTCTGCATCGCCGACGATGCTTCCTATCCACACATGGGAGCTTACGGCACCGAGTGGGTGAAAACTCCCGGGTTCGATCGTGTGGCGAAGGAAGGCTTGTTGTTCACGCACGCCTACACGCCGAACGCCAAATGCGCACCTTCACGAGCCTGTATACTGACTGGGCGAAACTCTTGGCAACTGAAAGAGGCTTGCAATCACATCCCGTACTTTCCGGCCGAGTTCAAGACGTACGCAGAGGCACTCGGCGAACACGGCTATCACGTCGGTAAGACGGCCAAGGGTTGGGCACCTGGGATTGCCAACGATGCGAACGGAAAGCCTCGTGAATTGGCCGGGCAACCGTTTGATAAGCGTCGCGCCACACCACCAGCCAAAGCGATCAACGCCTCCGATTATGCAGCCAATTTCAAAGACTTTCTCGATGCCAAGCCGGACGATCAACCGTTTTGCTTCTGGTATGGCTGCACGGAACCGCATCGAGCGTACGAGTACGGTGTCGGTGTGAAGAAGGGCGGCAAGAAGCTGACTGACATCGACAAGGTTCCCGCCTTTTGGCCAGACGACGAAGTCATTCGTAACGACATGCTCGACTATGCGTTCGAGATCGAACACTTTGATGCGCACTTAGTTCGGATGCTCGAAGAGCTCGAATCGCGCGGGCAACTCGATAATACGTTGGTCGTCGTCACCGCCGACAACGGGATGCCCTTTCCGCGGATCAAAGGGCAGGAATACGAACTGTCGAATCACCTGCCCTTGGCGGTGATGTGGCCGAAAGGAATAAAGAGCCCTGGACGGAAGATCGATGACTATGTGAGCTTCATCGATTTTGCTCCGACGTTTGTCGAAGTGGCCGGGCTGACGTGGGAGGAAACCGGCATGCAGCCATCGCCCGGTCGAAGCTTGTTCGACATCTTCGCGTCGAATGAGTCGGGGCAAGTGAATCCAGCTCGCGATCATGTGTTGATCGGCAAGGAACGGCACGACATCGGGCGTCCGCATGACGAAGGGTTTCCAGTGCGTGGGATCGTCAAAGGCGACATGCTCTATTTGCACAATTACGAAACATCGCGTTGGCCAGCAGGCAATCCAGAGACGGGCTATCTGAACTGCGACGGTAGTCCTACCAAGACCGAGATCCTGAGGATGCGGCGAGACGGCACGAACCCAACCTTTTGGCAGCTGTCGTTTGGCAAGCGAGTCGCCGAAGAAATGTTTGACGTCAAGAGCGATCGCGAGTGTATGTATAATCTAGCGACGAAGACCGGCTATGACGCGCTGAAAGAAAAGCTTCGTTCGCAAATGCTGGCCGAGTTAGAGCAACAACAAGACCCCCGCGTTCTCGGCAACGGCAAGATCTTTGACGAGTACATCTACGCCAACGAAGACACTCGTAACTTTTACGAGCGGTACATGAAAGGCGAGAAGATCAACGCGGGCTGGGTGAACGAATCGGACTTTGAAGACGGGCCGTTGGACTAATTTGTTGGAGTACAGCCTGTAGGCTGCATGAAGCACGCTCACGCGTGGACTCCAACGACACGATCATCCCCAGACGCTATTGCTGGCGTAGACGCTGTAAAGAATTACGGTCAGCATCACGAGGCAGATCCAGCGTTCGGGGCCTTCGGTAGTGGGCGTGACGAACAGAAGTCCGACGGCCAGGACCATCGTCCCGAACAGAAAGCCAACCTGACGCCAGTAGGCCCAGATGCGATTGTTCGAGTTGGCATCCTCAGCGGCGATCTTATAGCTCGCCCATTTGCCACGCTGGAGATTACGCTGCTCTTCATTCTTCTCGCGGTCCAACTTGGCAATCTCTTCCGGCAGGTTGTTCAAACGCTGTTGGTCGATATTGTTAAGGTTGCCTCGATCACGCAACGACTGCTGCTCGTCCTCCAACGCACTCTTCTCACGATCCCAAGTTCGTTGAAAGTCGGATTCGGCGATTTCCGCGAGAGCTTGCAATCTTGCGACCTTGCGAACGCCTAATGAATCACAGCCACGAGACATCAGCACAATCAAGACGCCCAAGACAACCAAGCCTCTTCCCACCGAGCAAATGACTTGAGTCATGTCCAAATCGGGATGCGATGCCGGGCGGCTGATCGTGGGTCTGGGTGTTGGCTTGCTGTTTTCCTTGGTCCCCGACGCAACTTCCTTGGCCGCTTCTTTGGTCTTCTTCTTGCCATTGGGAAAGAGTTCGTCGACTTCGTTGGCCGGCAGCCAGTTCTCCATCCCTTCTTTCCAGACCAAATCGTCGCGGCGCAACGCACCGGTTGCGGCGAGAGCTTTGATTTGCGCGGACGAGATCGGGCCCTGTTCGGACTCGCCGCGAGCGTAATACCATATCGGATCAGACATTCAAACGCTCCATGTTGCGTGTGCGATTGTACACAGAGCGTCCGTCCATTCACAACGTCCCCGGCGAAAGTCGTCGGCTGGATCGGTAGGAAGCGTGGCGTCGACCGATTAGAGTAGACAGGGCTGTCACACCCTATGAGCGCATCTAATGATTCGAACACCTAAAGTCGGCGACATCGGTGAACTGAGTTTCACGGTCGATTCGTCGCACACGATCAAATTCGGCAATCTCGGCGTGCCCGAAGTGCTGAGCACGCCGACGCTGGTCTGGTACTTAGAGCACTCTTGCCGAGAAGCCTTGTTGCCACTGTTCGAGAGCGGCGAGGCTTGTGTCGGCGTTCACATCGACATCCAGCACTTAGCCGCGACGCCGTTAGGGCACAAAGTACAGTGCCGCGCCAAGGCGATCCATGTCGATGGCCGCATCGTGACGTTTCAGGTCGAAGCTCAGGACGAACTGGAGCTGATCGCGCGAGGCACCCACAAGCGAGCGGTCGTCGATGTGCAGCGATTCGCCAAATCCTTGTCTCGAAAACTACGGTGAACGCAGCAGCAGGATCGCGGCGGCTCCCCAATGAAAGCTCGTGAACGCCAACGCTGTCATCGAAGCCTCTCACATTGCACGCCGAGGCCGGTCCCGATACCACAGCGATCCGACCATCATCTTTAGCAACGATCGCAACGATCCACGGGGCGAGCCTATGGCATTCGCCAAACCGTAAAGTGTCAAAGCGAACCTCAAACACCCTGTTTCCCATTTGGCGATAGTTCGCGACGCGGGCAGATCGAAGCGCTGCCGAACAACGCGACGAACAGCAGGCACAGCAGTCGCCTGGAAGTCATGCGACGATGTTCCGGACCACAGTGCCTTCAACATCCGTGAGCCGAAAGTTACGGCCGCTGTACTCGTAGGTCAGCCGCTCGTGATCCAAGCCCAACAGATGTAGTACCGTGGCGTGCAGATCGTGGACGTGGACCTTGTTCTCAACCGCCGTGAAACCGAATTCGTCGGACGCGCCGTGAATCGTCCCGCCTTTGATTCCGCCACCGGCCAGCCACATCGTGAAGCCGAACGGATTGTGGTCGCGTCCGTCGCCGCTTTGTGAAGTCGGTGTGCGACCGAATTCGCCACCCCAGATGACCAACGTCTCGTCGAGCAGCCCGCGCTGCTTGAGATCGGTCAGTAGTTGAGCGATTGGTCGGTCGATGTCCTTGCACAATCGTTCGTTACTGGCTTTGTGATTGCTGTGCGTGTCCCAAGGCTGCCGATCGCCGTAAAAGATCTGCACAAAGCGGACGCCTCGTTCGCTCAATCGCCGAGCGAGCAAGCAGGCCTTCGAGAACGAGCTCGCACCATAAGCTTCCATCGCTCCCTTCGCTTCACGCGAAATGTCGAAAGTGTCGAGTGCCTCGTACTGCATGCGAAACGCCAGTTCCATCGATCGGATGCGTGTCTCCAAAGCATCGTCGCCCAAACGCTCGGCCGCATGTTGGCGATTGATCTTCGCGATGAGATCGAGTTGCTCACGCTGATCGTCTCGCGAAAGGAAATCGTTCTTCAAGTGCGGGATCATCTTCTCGGGCGTCAAATCCGAGTAGTTGATGTGAGTCGCTTGATGCTGCCCCGGCAAGAAGGCCGCTCCCCACAGCTTAGGACCAACCACCGGCTTTCCCGGACAGAGCGCGATGTAGCTGGGCAGGTTCTCGTTTTCGGTGCCCAAGCCGTACGAAGTCCAAGATCCCAGGCTCGGCCGCGTGGGCGTGAGCACACCGAGATTCATCATGCAGAGCGCGGGGGCGTGATTCGGGAAGTCCGTGTGCATCGAGCGAATGATCGCCATGTGATCGGCATGACCGCCCAGCTGATGTAGATGCTCCGAAACTGGAATGTCAGATTCGCCAAACCGCCGGAACCGCACGGTCGACGGAAGCAACCCGGCCGTGGGTGAAGCCGTGCGAATATCGGCTCCTTTAGGTTTCTGCCCCGCTAGTTTCGCCAGCATGGGCTTCGGATCAAACGTGTCGACCTGCGAGGGGCCGCCGCTCATGAACAGGAAGATGACGCGTTTCGCACGCGGAGCGAAATGGGGTGCCAGCGTTGCGGCTGTCGATTGCTGAGCCAACGCCCCCGTCAAGCCAAGCATCCCAAAGCCGCCGCCGACATGCCGCAGCATGTCGCGACGCGAGATGGGGTCTCCTGGTACGACGGCCCTCCGAGGTCGTCGATCCCCAGTGACTTCTAAAACGGACGGCCTCGGAGGGCCATCGTACTGTTCAATCGACATATAAAAACTCGTTGCTGCTCAAAAGTGCATGTGTGTATCGCTGCCAACGGGCGGCGGTGGCTTGTTCGTCGGCAGATGCGACTTCTGCAATGAACTCGCGGGCAATTTGCAACTCGGCGTCGACGGGAAGCCGAGCATACAACAGTTGATGAAGATAAGTCACTCGATCGTCCAGCTTCTCGCCACCCTCGCGCACCGTTCGCTCGGCCAGCGCACTCGCTTGACCATGCACGAACGGCGAATTCAAGATGAACATCTGTTGCAGAGGCGTCGTCGTATTGAATCGTCGTTCGCAGTGAATGGCGGGATCGGGAAAATCAAACGTCTGCAACGTATTGCTCAACTTGTGCCGAGATACTGTGGCGTAGATGGTGCGGCGCACAAAGTTCGCATCATCGGCATCTCCCGACGGACCTCCTAAAGAATCGTCAAGCTTCCCGCTCACCGCGAGCACCGAATCGCGAAACGCTTCCGCACCGAGTCGTCGCCGATTGAAATGGGATAGCAATCGGTTCGCGGGATCAATCGATGTAAGTTCCAGCGGTGTCGCTGCTTGTTGATACGTGGATGACAACATAATCTCGCGATGCAACCACTTCATCGACCAGCCGCTGTCCATGAAACGAACCGCCAAATCGTCCAGCAACTCAGGATGCGACGGCTTCGAACCGGCGACTCCGAAGTTGCTCGGCGTATCGACGAGGCCGGTTCCAAAATGATGCATCCACACTCGATTGACCGCCACGCGAGCCGTTAATGGATTGTTGCGGCTGGCGATCGCGAGCGCAAGTTCAAGTCGACCGCTGCCGTTAGAGAACTCGGTCGACTCGCCGCTCGACAGGATCTGTAAGAACCGCCGTTTCACCAACGAGCCCAGTCGACCCGCATCGCCACGAATGAAGACATTCAAATCGCGTGGCTTGTTGGGATAGTATGCGATCTTCATCCGCTCTTTGTTGATCTCTTCGACGCGGACTTGTTCTTCGGTTAGCGAATCGGCAACGGGGACGACAAAGCCGGGCGTCTTCTTCAGCTCTTCGATCTCAGTCTTTGCATCCGCAATTTGCTTGGTCACTGCGTCAAGCTCTTGCTGGGCCGTCGGCAGACGGTCAATCGTAGAGCCGCCTTCCTCGCTCTTGGCCTTCTTCTCCAAGTCGGCAACTTCCTTTGCGAGTTCCTTCTGCTTCTTCTCGGGTGCGACAAGTTCTTTCTCCAGCTCCGCGACGCGATCGCGAGCCGGCTGCGTCTTGGCGACTTCCTCGTCCGAGATGAGAGGCCGCGTAGTTTGACGACACGAAGCAAACACGCCGGCCAAGCCATAATAGTCCTCGACCGTGACCGGATCGTACTTGTGATCGTGACAGCGGGCGCAGGCCAACGTCAGCCCGAGCAAGCCGCGACCGATCCCGTCGACTCGGTCCTCCCATTCGTCGGCATAGCGATTCTCTAGCACGACCTGAGCCAAAGCGACTTCTTTGTGATACGAGGGTGCGAGCCCTTGAAAGCCGAGTGCCGCGTAATCATCGGGACCGGTGTCCGGCAGAAAATCCGTGGCGAGTTGCCGGATGATGAATTGATCGTACGGCACATCTTCGTTGATCGCCTTCACGACCCAATCGCGATACCGCCAGGCATGCTCGTACGGCCCGTTGAACGGTCCCATGTTCGTGTTGTCTTCTGAATACCGCGTTACGTCTAACCAATGCCGCCCCCAACGCTCGCCATGGTGAGGCGAATCGAGCAAGCTGTCGACTAATTTGCGATAGGCTTCCGGCGATTCATCGTTGAGGAATTCCTCTTGTTGTTCGATCGTCGGGGGCAGTCCAGTTAAATCGAAGCAGACGCGGCGGAGCAACGTTCGGCGATCGGCTTTGGTCGAGGGCTTCAATCCCGCTGCTTCCATTTTCGCCAAGACAAACGAATCGATAGTGGTGCTCGGCCAGGACGTATCCTGCACGGGAGGAACGTCACGACGTTTCGGCGGCTGAAACGACCAGTGTTGTCTCGCCGTCTCCCAATCGATCGACGACTCTGCCGTTGAACTCGCAATCGCATCGCGCGGGTCGGGCGCACCGACCTCCACCCACTTCTCAAAGTCAGCGATGACGTTCGCCGGTAGTTTTCCATCGGGCGGCATCTGGTACGCATCTTCACCGAACCGGATCGCATCGATCAGCAGACTCTCATTGACTTTCCCCGGAACGATCGCGGGACCGCTATCGCCACCAACATGCAGTCCTTCGCGACTGTCGAGCAGCAAGCCACCCTTCAACTTGTCGGATTCCTTTGCCGTGACCGAATGGCACTGATAACACTTCTCGACCAAGACGGGACGGATCTTCTGTTCGAAGAAGTCGAGTCCAGCCGTATTGGTCTCACTTCCTAAAACTGTCGCTGAAACAATCCAGTGAGTGAAACTCGCCAGCAGGAGGGTTCGGAATGGCATGAGGTCGTGCTCCGTTCGGCGTGATAAATGTGGAGCGAATGTTTTATTGGTGCGGGAGGCATATTCTACCACGGCGTGTCCCAAGACGCGACATATAGATCGTCGCCGAAGTCGTGAGACTTCGGAGTTTGCAATGCGAGGAGCATGGTTTCTCGGAAGCCTCACGACGTTCCGCTACGAAAAGTTACAACTCCGCGAGATTGACTGTTTACGAGCTTGCGACGCTCAAGTATTCCGGATATCCGTCGTCGACCAACTGGCCCGTCAGCACGGTCAGCACCCTCGACACACCGTCCGCCCACCGTTAATCTAGGCAGCTTTCCTGCCCGCCTTCAGTATCGACGTTCTCGGTCTAGCTCTGCGGAGTCGATGACCGAGACCAGACTTGGCAAATATGCTCGGCGAACTAACTTTCAAGTTTCAAAACATCCTCGACCATCAAGGTTTTGGGGTGGCACTCACGGGGCTCGCGATCGTGTTCGTTTCGCTCGTGCTGATCACGCTGGCAATCGCGGCGATGCCCAAGGTTCTCGCCGCTCTCGCAGGCGTCCTCCCTCCTGAACGCGATCATCACGCAGCGCCGGCGGTCACACCGTCGAACGACGAAGCGATTGCCGTCGCGATCGGCTTTGCGATGCACAGGCAGGCGAGGGCGAAAGACAAAGATCGATGAGCGAGTAGCCCGCACGCCCCAACCGAAGAATCTCCGAGTTAGCCAAACGTAGCCGCGGACAAGTTGAATGGACATCTTGCTGAAGTTTTTACAGACGACGGGCTTCGGCTTGATGGAGCCGGGTAACGCGATGATGATTGTCATCGGTCTGGTTTTTATCGCACTGGCGATCATTAAAGACTACGAACCGCTACTGTTGTTGCCGATCGGTTTTGGAGTCATCGTCGGTAACATTCCCTATCTGCCCGACATGATGCTCGGCGTTTACGACCCGGGTGGTCTCGTTGTGTCGAACGGTCAAGTGGTTACGGAACAACTGGCCTCGGGTGCCGAACAAGTCAAGTACAACTCGGGCAGCGTGCTGGCCTATATCTACTTCGGCGTTCGCTACGGCATCTTTCCGCCGCTGATCTTCTTGGGCATCGGCGCGATGACCGACTTCTCGACGATGCTCTCCAATCCAAAACTTGTGCTGCTCGGCGCGGCGGCACAGTTTGGTGTCTTCGCGACTTTCCTGGGCGCGTTGTGGATGGGCTTTACGCCCGCGGAAGCCGGTGCCATTGGAATCATAGGCGGCGCGGACGGGCCGACGGCCATCTTCCTGTCGTCGAAGCTGGCCGAGCATATGATCGGGCCGATCGCGATCGCAGCTTACTCATATATGGCGTTGGTTCCCGTGATACAGCCGCCGATCATGAGGTTGCTGACGACACGCCAAGAGCGACTGATTCGCATGAAGCCGCCGCGGCATGTCAGCAAGCGGGAGCGAATTCTCTTTCCGATCGTGGCGTTTCTGATTTGTGCCTTGATCGCACCGGGAGCGATGGTGCTGCTGGGCATGCTGTTCTTCGGCAACTTGTTGAAGGAAAGCGGCGTTACCGAGCGGCTTGCGAATACCGCGCGGACCTCGCTGATCGACAGCGTCACGATGCTGCTGGGATTCGCGGTTGGCGCGAGTACCAAAGCACAGACGTTTCTGACGCCCAGTTCGTTGCTGATCTTCGGTCTTGGTGCGGCTTCGTTTGCAGTCGCCACGGCGGCGGGTGTGTTGTTCGCGAAGCTGATGAATGTATTTCTGACGGACAAGATCAACCCGCTGATTGGTGCCGCCGGAGTTTCGGCGGTTCCCGATTCGGCACGTGTCGCCCACATGGTTGGGCAACAGGAAGATCCGCACAATTTCCTTTTGATGCATGCCATGGCACCCAACGTTGCTGGAGTCATAGGATCGGCCGTCGCGGCCGGTGTCTTATGGTCCGTTCTAGTGAAGTAACCTTACATTCCGAGTTTTCCGATGGCAAAGCAAGTCAGATTCATGTGTACCGCGTTCCGGGATGGGTTCCAATCCGTCTACGGGGCGCGCGTCTTTACGAAGGATTTCTTACCCGCGTTGGAAGCGGCTCGCGATGCAGGGATTCGCTACTTCGAAGCTGGCGGCGGGGCACGGTTCCAATCGTTGTATTTCTACTGCAATGAAGATGCCTTCGACATGATGGACGCCTTTCGCGAGACGGCGGGGCTCGACGCGAATTTGCAAACGCTCGCGCGGGGCGTGAACGTTGTCGGGCTTGAGTCGCAATCCAGCGATATCGTCAAACTGCATGCTCAGATGTTCAAGAAGCATGGCATGACGACCATCCGAAACTTCGATGCGCTGAACGATGTCGACAACTTGATCTACAGCGGTCAATGCATCGTCGATGCCGGTCTGAAACATCAAGTGTGCGTCACGCTGATGGAGTTGCCGCCAGGTTGCGAAGGCGCGCACAATCCCGATTTCTACGTAGCTACGCTGCAAAAGATCCTCGACGCAGAGATTCCTTTCGACGCGGTCTGCTTCAAGGACGCGTCCGGAACCTCGGTGCCATCGACGGTCTACGAGACGATCAAGCGGGCACGCAAGATGCTGCCGGGCGATGCCTTCATTCACTTCCACACGCACGAAACGGCTGGGACTTCGGTCCTCGCGTACAAAGCCGCGTTGGATGCCGGAGCCGACGCGA
>CAUJKL010000556.1 GCA_963204995.1 Planctomycetota bacterium
TACCCATGTGGGCTGCTACTCAAGACATCGTTGTCGCCGTCACCATCGAAGTCGTAAGCAAACATCTGAGCGGCTTTGCCTTCGCCGGCTCGTTCGCCAAAGGCCACTTCATGAAACGCCCAGAGGTCTTCGCTGGGCGACTGCGGTGCTTCCCACCAACCGTCCGCGCACAAGATATCGCTGCGTCCATCGCCATTGACATCACCAACGCCGAGGCCGTGTGAATAGCGTTTCGTTCCGGGTGCTGCTTTAACCGACACGGGATGGATGTGCCACGCCTTGTACGGATCTTCGTCACGCGTGATGTAAGCCATTTGACGATCGGGGCCATCTGGCTGTGCCGCATCCGGCGAGAAGCCGGCGATCAACTCACGTACGCCGTCTCCGTCAAGATCGAGGAAGTCGGGGCTTTCGTTGTTCGTCACGGGAGTACACAGGTGCTTCTTCCAATCTTGGTCCGCTACCTTCGGATTCTCGAACCACCAAGTCGGTGTCCCCGGAAAATCCATCACGATCAAGTCGGTCCAGCCATCGCGGTTCACATCCTCCGCGAAGTTACAGAACGAATTGCTGTAGCTCTTGGGGTCATAGCGCAACGGCGTGCCGAGATTCGCGTTTCGACCGGCAGACGGGGGCTCTTTCACGATCGTATGCAGTTTCCAGTCGGGCGCTTCATACCACACAAAACCCGCCGCGATGTCCATCTTGCCATCCTTGTTGAAGTCGCCCACAGCAACTCCCTCGCTGCGAAAATCCGCATCCAGTTGTGTTTTCACAAAGCGAATCGTGGGTGCATCCGCGGCGAAGGTAGAAGCAACAACAAGTGTGCTGAGTAGATGTAGTTTGACGATCCGACTAATGTATCTCGACACGACGTGAGTCCTCATGGAGAAAGCGGGTGGGCAAATTATGTTGATCTCCCATCATAACGCATCGCCGTTCAGAATGCGCGATGTGTCCGTGAGTTCCGGTCGTCGGGTGCCCCGGTGTACATTCTCAAGGAGTCATGCCGAAGTGCCCGCCAATGCGTATACTAGCGGGCTGAGGATCGTATGACAAAAACGACGCGCTACTGCCGACGCTGTGACCAACAATTCGCCGTTGAGCGGTCGAGACACTCGTGCCCTAAATGCGACACGGAGTTGGTTTCATGGGATGGCGGGCAGACTGTCGAGCTGGAAACAGTAAGTTTTTCGACGGTCTCGTCGCACGATGACGCCCCCGAACCGGCTGAGGCATTTGTAGGTCAACAGTTCGCTAACTATAAAATCGAGCGTTTTCTCGGCCAGGGCGGCATGGCACGTGTCTATCTGGCAACTCACTTGACGCTCGAACGCCCGTGTGCGATTAAGGTCTTGCGTCCCTCGACCATGGAGACGGATCAAAACGTGGCTGAAGCGTTCTTGGCCGAGGCACGTCTGGCGGCGGCACTCGTTCATCCGCATGTTGTAGCGTTGCACACGATCGGAGAAGCTGACGGCCGCCAATATCTCGAGATGGAGTACGTCAATGGCCAGTCGCTGAGTCGGTTGCTGGAGCGGAGTGGTGTGTTGGAACCTCTGGAAGCCACGCGTTTAATGCTGCATGTCAGCTCCGCACTCACGGCCGCTCACGCGTCTGGGATGGTCCATCGCGATATCAAGCCAGGGAACGTGATGGTGACTGAGGGCCGCGACGCGAAGCTCGCTGACTTTGGACTCGCCAAGCGGATTGCCACGGCCGAGCCAATCGCAGGTGGCGTACTCTGCGGCACGCCCAACTATATGGCTCCCGAGCTGTTCTCCGGTCGACCGGCCACGAAACAGAGCGACATCTATGCGATGGGAGTTACGTACTTCTCGCTGCTAGTCGGTCGGCTGCCGATCGAAGCGCAATCGATCAACGAGTTGGTTCGCTTTCATGCGAGTGATAGTGGGATCGACGTCGATGCCATCGCAGGAGACCTTCCTGACGGAGTCGTGGAGATTCTCCGACGAGCGTTGGCGACTTCTCCCGCGTCACGCTACGAGAACTCCGGCGAGTTGTACGATGACCTTTCCACGACCTTTGGCAGTTTGCGTCCGCTCCGATCGTTATTGCGAGAAGCGTTTCGAAACGCGTTAGTTTACATCGACGAACACGATAAGCGTTTTGACGTGCGCGTGCCGCTATCGAATGGCCGACACCAAACGGTTCACGTCGAGATCGCGCAAGATGCCGAAACAGGCGAGGCGATCGTGCGTGCTTTTAGCATCTGCGGCAGAGCGACCGACCATTACTACGAACGAGCGTTACAGTTGAACGCCACGATCAGCCACGGCTCGGTCGCCATCCACTCGATCGACGGGGAACCATACTTTGTGATGGTGAACGCTTATCCTCGCGCTACGTGCCACCCCGAGGAAATTCGAACCTGCGTGTTCGAAATCGCCAAGCATTCTGACGAGGTCGAAGGATTGTTGAGCCGTGAGGATCAGTATTGAAGGGTCGTGACGAGAATTCAGCTTAATACGACTGGTTGTGCGATCACTGCCGAACGCTCTGCCGCTTCCATGACATACACCGCCCGTGCAGCTTCGGCGGGTGTGATGACGTTCGGGTCAGTGTCTTGGCGAATGCAATTGGCGAAGTAAGCGATCTCGTTTTGCAAGACGCCGACGAGCGATCCGTGTTGCTCCGGCCAGTAGTCGGTGTCCTGCATCTTCAACCCGTTGGAATCGAGGATCGTGAGCCCCGTGTGCGAACAGTCGATGGTTAACATGCCGTCGGTCCCGACGACTTGCAACGTTGCGTCAATGACTGTTGGCGTGTTCGCGGGAAGACCCCAATTCGTTTCGACCACGCCGATCACGGTGTCATCGAATTCCAGCATCGCCCAGCCGACGTCCGGATATCGAAACTCGTTGAAGCGAACGTTGCGGCCGTACACTCGCGTGGGTGCTCGGCCCAGGAACCACATCATCAAGTCTGCATCATGAATCCCGTCGCCCATCAGCGGAGACGTCTTATCAAGCCGCAGCGAGCCTTTGGCTTGAGGCAAGTTGCGTTTGGCATGCATCGACACAATGCGACCGACCCGCCCTTCGTCGATCGCTCGTTTCGCTAACGTGACACGCGGGTCGAATCGGCAGATGTGTGCCACCATAAACTTGCCTGGCGAGGACTGAGCCAACTCCACGAGCCGTCGACACTCGTCGCTGGTCGCTGCCATGGGCTTTTCTAACAACACATGCTTACCGCTCGCCAAGGCAGCCGATGCCACCTCGTAATGATCTTGCCAATGCGTTGTGATGCTGATGGCATCGATCGACGCGTCGGCCAGCAGTTCGCGATACTCAGCCGTCGTGTGTGCGGAGGGAAAGGCGGCGTGTGCTTCGTCGAGACGCTCGCAATTGCGATTACAGATCGCGGCCAATTCGAGACCGTAAGTCGACTGCACGGCGCGGGCATGGAGTCTACCGAAGCGGCCAATCCCAATGATTCCCCAGCGAATCGGTTGCGGCAACGGCATGGGTGCGGGCTCGGAAGTCTTGAGGTTTAGTTCTCGAACTCGACGACCTTGAGATCCTTGTGAGCTTCCGCCAGTTCGTCAATCACGTTAAAACCGATACTTGTGTTGGCAACGTTTAGGATTTTCAAGTTCGGTAGCGCAGCCAGCTGACGGAAGCTGTCGTCGGTCAATTGAGTTCCACCCACATCCAGCGTCTTGAGCTTCTGGAATTTCAAGATCGTGGCCACCGATTCGTCGGTGATTTGCGTCGCTTTCAAGTCCAGTGCTTCCAGATTCGTAAGACCTGACAACGCGTTCAATGCTTCGTCATCGAGTTTGGTTTCCCAAAAGCCAAGATTTTTTAGGCCGGTCAGTTGACCAATCAGCTTCATGCCTGCGGGCGTCGCTAACTTACATTCGCTGATGTCCAGATAGTTGACCTTGGGCAACTTCGAAATCACTTCCAATCCGGCGTCGTCCAGCGAAGTGCCACGCAGTTCGAGGCGTTCCAAGTCGACCAGCTTGGCGAGGTGTGCGAAGCCTTCACCGGTCACGTCGGCATAGTGAATTCGGAATCGTTTGAGCTTGGTCAATTTGGCGACGGCTGGCATGCCGGCATCGGTGATCCGCGCCGAATCCATCTGGAGCGATTCGAGCGTGGGTATTCCTCCAAGAGTATTGAGTGACGGATTGCCGACTGCCGTGCAATAGTTCACGTTGAACGATTTCAAGGGAAGTCCCACCAGCTTCGCCACACCGGCATCCGTAACACTTGATTTTTCAAGTTGAACGTCGACCAACGTCTTGATCTTTGCCAGATGATCCAATCCGGCATCGGTGATGTTGCTATTCCGCAGGTCGATGGCACGCAGTTTGGAAAGGCCCGTCAAAACCGCCAGCCCCGCATCGGTGACGGCCGTGCGACGCAGAAAAATCGCTTCCAGCTTGCCGAGGTGACTGGCCACTTCGACGGTCGCGTCGCCAATTGCCGAATCGGTCACATCGAGCCGCTTGAGTTCTTTCAACTTCTCCAGCGACTCCATGCCGGCATCGGTGATTCCCGGGCCCGTGAAGCGCGCGACTTGGACGTTCGGAACTCCAGCCAGGTTCGCAAAGGAACTTGATATGTCACTGTCACTGGCGACGGAGAACTCGGTCACATTGCCGTCCGCGTTCTTGGTCAACAGAAACCCGGCTTCCGTGAGCGCGGCGACGGCAGCTGGGTCATCGGCGACGACGGGAGGTTTTGGTGCCGCGACATTTGCCGGGGCGGGGACTGGAAGCGGCACTTCCTTGTTGCACCCTACGCCTGCGACTCCAAGACAAGTGCCCACGACGAATACACAGAAATACGAAAAGTTTGTCATTGCCAACGTGATCCTTGCGAAGTCGTGTTGCTGGAGGAAAACCACTGATCAGATCAGCACAGCAATCGTCGATGTTACCGGCTTGCCGTGGGATCGCGAAGCCCCCGTGAGTTGGGGTATTTTGGAGTGCGGCGACTTGTCACCGCTTTCTCCTGCGGCAGAGCCGCTTTAGTTCGCTT